>NZ_JBQJIK010000001.1:0-204071 GCF_052078665.1 Inquilinus sp. CA228
CTTCAGGCCCTCGGCCTCGCCTCCGTCGCCGACCCGCTCACCGCTTAATCCCCCGAACCGCCGGATACGGACCCGTATGTCCGGTGGTGTGGGAGGGGGGAGCCGCGAGGCTTCCCCCTATCCCGATAGTCGAACACCAGCCGGTACTTGGCGAAGCCGTCGCCGGCGTCGCCCACCGGCTCGATGGTCAGGCCGGGCGGCACCGCCTGGGCGGCGGCCGGGGCGCCGGGGAAGGTGACGACCACGGATTTCGGCAGCGGTGCGAAGCTCCAATTGCCGTCGGCGGTGGGGTCGATCCGGCCCTGCTCGTGGATGAAGCGCACCAGCACGTCGCGGTTGGTGTCCGGCGCCTCGACCACGATGTTCTTGCCGTCGAGGCCGGGGAAGCTGCCGCCGCCCCCGGCACGGTAGTTGTTGGTGACGACGACGAACTCCTGCGTCTCGTCGATCGGCTTGCCCTGGAATTGCAGGTCGACGATGCGATGCGCGTCCGGCGCCGCCAGCTTGCCGTCGCCGTCATAGCGCGAGGGCTGGGTCAGGTCGATGCGGTAGGTGACGCCGTCGATCACGTCGAAATTATAGGAGGGGAAGCCCGGGTCGATCAGCGGCTGCTCCCCGGTCTTCGCCGGATCGATCCGGTTGAAGATGCCGGCCGACCGCTCCAGCCATTCGCGCACGATGGCGCCGGAGACACGCACGGCCCGCACCGTGTTCGGATACAGGTACAGATCGGCGACATTCTTGATCGCGATCGGCCCGGCCGGGACGCTGGTGTAATAGTCCGGCCCGCCGCGGCCGCCGGCCTTGAATGGCGCCGCGGCGGACAGCAGCGGCAGCCCCGCGGCCGGGGTGCCGGCCAGCAGCGGCGCGACGTACCAGAGCTGGGCCTGGCTGACGATCTGCACCGACGGGTCGTCCGCCACCAGGGCGAAGTAGCTGGTGATCGGGGCGGAGATCTCGCCCACCGGCTGGCGCACATAGGCCAGGGTGGCGTCATGCTCCGGCTGCGCCGCCGCGAGGATCTCCGGCTTCGACTCGACCAGCGGCACCACCTTGCGGTCCTTGCGCTCATAGATCGGCCGCGCCTCGGACTTGAAGGCCGCGACGGTCCAGGCGGTGCCGTCGCGCTCCAGCTCCAGGTCGATGATGCCGAGATGGCTGCCCCAGAACCCTGCCATCACCGCCGGGATGCCGTGCAGCGTGCCGCGCTCGGCGTCGACACCGTCGATGCCGGCGAAGTCCGGGCCGGGGAAGACCAGGTGCTGGTGGCCGGTCAGGATCACGTCGATGCCCGGCACCTCGGCCAGGAACAGGGCCGCATTCTCCTCGCCGCCCTCGCGCGGGCCGCCGGCGATGCCGGAATGGCACAGCGCCACCACCACCTCGGCGCCCGCCTGGCGCAGCTCCGGCACATAGCGCTTCGCGGCGTCGACGATGTCGGTGGTGGTGACATGGCCGTCGAGATGGCCCTGATCCCACTGCATGATCTGCGGCGGCACGAAGCCGATGACGCCGATCTTCACCGGCACCGCGGCGCCGGATTCGTCCTTCAGGCTGCGCTCCAGGATCTTGTAGGGGGGCAAATAGGGGCTGCCGTCGGTCTTCAGCAGGTTGGCGCAGACCAGCGGGAAGTTCGCCCCCTGCATCATCGCCTTGCCGAGATAGTCGAGCCCGTAGTTGAACTCGTGGTTGCCCATGGTGCCGCAGTCATAGGCCAAGAGGTTCATGGCCTTGACGATCGGGTGCACCGCGCCGCCGTCCAGGCCGCGCTGATAGGCGATGTAGTCGCCCATCGGGTTGCCCTGGATCACGTCGCCATTGTCGAACAGCAGGACGTTGCCGGCCTCGGCCCGGGCGGCGGCCAGCACCGCGGCGGTGCGGGCCAGGCCCATCGTGTCGTCGCCCTTGTCGCGGTAGTAGTCGTAGGGGAAGACGGCGACATGCAGGTCCGTCGTCTCCAGGATCCGCAGCTTCAGCGTCGGCGCCGCGGCCCGCAGCACGGCGGGGGCCAGGCCGATTGCGGCGGCGGCGACGCCCGCCTTCAGGGTGGTGCGGCGGGTGAGGTCGGGCATGCGGCGCTCCTGCGGCTGGGACGCGCCAGTCTAGAGCGAAGGAGGTTGCGGTTCCTAGAGGATGGCGAGCTGAACGCCACGGTGCGGCAGCCGGCGGGAACGCCCTGGGCCTGACCGGGCCGCGGACCGGGCGGGGCGTGGGCCGCCCTCGCCCGGCCGCCGTGGTCAGCTGGAGGCGGTGGTGTCGTCGGTCGGCGCTTCCGGGCCGTTCTTCTTGATCGACTCGATGGCGTTCTTGGCCGAGGCCTTGCTGGC
This sequence comes from Inquilinus sp. CA228, assembly GCF_052078665.1. NCBI lineage: Bacteria > Pseudomonadati > Pseudomonadota > Alphaproteobacteria > Rhodospirillales > Rhodospirillaceae > Inquilinus > Inquilinus sp. CA228. The sequence continues at coordinate 2,328 of NZ_JBQJIK010000001.1, forward strand.
GTAGCCCTCGGTCGAGAAGATCGTCTCGGAGTTGTACTTGAACCGCACCCGGAACTCGCCGGCCTTGTCCTTGTAGATCTCGAACTTGTGCGCCATGGGTCGTCCCCTCCGGGATTGAGACATTCGCCGGGCAGTTTGATCGCGATATCCCAATATTCGCAAGCGGCTTTGTTGAAGGATCGCAAGTTCTTACGCAGCCGGGGTGAACTGATAGGGGGTGGCGCCGCGCAAATTCTCGTCCACCGACAGCACGTGGTTCAGCGGCGGGAAGGCGCGCTGGTCGCAATCCGGCCGCTCGCACAGCCGGCAATGCAGCCCGATCGGCGCCGCCGCCTCGTCGGAAGCGAGGTCGATGCCGTCGGCATAGACCAGCTGCGCCGCATGGGCGATCTCGCAGCCCAGCGCCAAGGCGAAGCTCTGCCCCTGCGCGCGGAAACCGGCGCCGGGCTTGGACACGGTGCGGGCGATGGTGAACCAGCGGCTGCCGTCCGACAGCTCCGCCACCTGGGTCTGGACCCGGCCGGGCGAGCGGAAGGCGTCGGGCAGGATCCACAGCGGGCAGGCGCCGCCCATCCGGGCGAAGGCGGAGTTGGTGGCGCCCAGGCGCTTCGACACGTTGCCGGCCTTGTCGCTGCGGATCAGGAAGAAGGGGACGCCCTTGGCGCCCTGGCGCTGCAGCGTGGTCAGGCGGACCGAGACCTGCTCGAACGACGCCTCGAAGCGGCTCTGCAGCACCTCGATGTCGTAGCGCAGCGCCGTCGCCGCCCGCCAGAACCGGTCGTAGGGCATCATCACTGCCCCGGCCAGGTAGTTGGCCAGGACGATGCGGCCGAGCCGCGACGCCGCCGGGCCGGAGAAGGCGACCGGCGCCACCATCTCGTCCAAGAGGGCGCGGTACTTGATCAGCGCGATCTGCACCGCGAGGTGGAAGCTGCGGCTGGGCAAAGGCAGCATCTCGGACAGCAGGATGCGGCGGCCGTGCCGGTCGTAGCGGCGGCGCACCGGCCCCATCACCTCGACCGGCATCACCTTGACCCGCAGGGTCAGCTCCTCGTCAAGATAGCGGATCAGCCCCGGGAACAGGGCCCCGGGCTCGATCGCGCCGGCCTGCCAGATCTCCTCCGCCGCCGTCTCCAGCTCCGGGAAATGGTGGCCATGCGCCTGCACCCAGTCGCGCACCTCGTCCAGCGGCGAGGCGGATTCGGCGATGTCCGGCGCCGATTGCTTCTCGGCCAGCAGGCGCAGCGTCTCCCGCCCCTCGCGATAGGCCTGGTACAGGGCCAGCACCGCCTCGGCCGCGGCCGGCGCCTGGGCGGCCAGGTCCATGATGTCCTGCCGCTTCAGCCCGGCCGTGCCCGGCCGCGGCGTGGCGAACAGCGGGTCGCCGAACACCTCGGACAGGCCGCCGACCAGCCGCTCGCCCTCATCCTCGGCGAAGCTGGCGAGGTCGAGGTCGAAGATCTGGCCCAGCTTCAGCAGGATCTCGACCGTCACCGGCCGCTGGTTGCTCTCGATCAGGTTGAGATAGGAGGCGGAGATGGCCAGCCGCTCCGCCAACAGGGCCTGGGTGACCTCGCGGTCGCGCCGCAGCCGCCGGATCTTGTGCCCCAGCATCGGCTTGCGCGCGGCCATCGATCTTCTCCGATTTACAAAACTGACATCAATAAACTTTACAACATTTCCCTTTCACGCTCAACGCCGCGTTGACGCTGCCTGGAGCCGCACCCAACATCATTCCCATCACCGCAGCGCAGCATGGCGCGCTGTCCGGAACGGAATGAAAAGGATTTACAGGATGGCTCCCCTCGACTCTCCGACCCCGATCCGAACTCAGGCCGGTCGCTTCGACGGCATCGTCCGGGACTACGCCCCGGCCGACGTCGACCGGCTGCGCGGATCGGTCCGGATCGAGCACACGCTGGCCCGGCTCGGCGCCGAGCGGCTGTGGGAGCTGATGTACAAGCGCGACTTCGTCAATTCGCTCGGCGCCACCAACGGCACCCAGGCGATGCAGCAGGTCCGCGCCGGGCTGGAGGCGATCTACCTGTCCGGCTGGCAGGTGGCGGCCGACGCCAACACCGCCGGCCAGATGTACCCGGACCAGAGCCTGTACCCGGCGGATTCGGTGCCGGAGGCGGTGCGCCGGATCAATCGCACGCTGCAGCGCGCCGACCAGATCGAGCATGCCGAGGGCGGCGCCAAGCGCCACTGGTTCGCGCCGATCGTGGCCGATGCCGAGGCCGGCTTCGGCGGCCCGCTGAACGCCTTCGAGCTGATGAAGGCGATGATCGAGGCCGGCGCCGCGGGCGTGCATTTCGAGGACCAGCTGGCGTCGGAGAAGAAGTGCGGCCATCTCGGCGGCAAGGTGCTGGTGCCGATCCGCAGCTTCATCCGCACCCTCAACGCCGCCCGCCTCGCCGCCGACGTGATGGACGTGCCGACCGTGCTGCTGGCCCGCACCGATGCGGAGAGCGCCAAGCTGATCACCAGCGACATCGACGAGCGCGACCATCCCTTCATCGACCGGACCCAGCGCACCGAGGAGGGCTTCCATCCGATCAAGCCGGAGAACCGGATGGAGTACTGCATCGCCCGCGGCCTGGCCTTCGCGCCCTATGCCGACCTGCTGTGGATGGAGACCTCGAAGCCCGATCTCGGCCAGGCCAAGCGCTTCGCCGAGGGCATCCACCGGCAGTTCCCGGGCAAGCTGCTGTCCTACAACTGCTCGCCCAGCTTCAACTGGAAGGCCAATCTGGACGACGCCACCATCGCCAAGTTCCAGCGCGAGCTGGGAGCCATGGGCTACAAGTTCCAGTTCATCACCCTGGCCGGCTTCCACAGCCTGAACTTCGCCACCTTCGAGCTGGCGCGCGGCTACAAGGAGCGGCAGATGGCCGCCTATTCCGAGCTGCAGCAGGCGGAGTTCGCGGCCGAGGCCCAGGGCTACACCGCGACCAAGCACCAGCGCGAGGTCGGCACCGGCTATTTCGACGCCGTCAGCCTCGCCATCTCCGGCGGCAAGGCCTCGACCACCGCGCTCGGCGAATCGACCGAAGCCGCCCAGTTCCACTGATCATCTGCGCCCGAAGGAGGATACCCCCATGACGAACCGCTTCTGGATCATCGGCGGCGAATATGCCGACACCCGCTTCGACCGGCTGGTCGGCGGCACCGAAAGCCTGCAGGGCCCGTTCGAGAACTACGACGAGGCGCTGCACGCCTGGCGGCAGCTGGCCTCGGCCACCACCAGCAACGCGCATCAGCGCTACACCATCGCGCATGAGGGCGCCCGGTAGGGTTCTCTGATTCGCGACCGGGCCGGGCGGCGCGGGCGCACCGCCCGGCCCTTTCTCCACGAAGCCGACCCCTCAGAAGACCCCGCTCAGGCCCGGCCGATCCGTTCGGCCGGGCCACTTTTCCGTGCGGGCAGGGGCTATACGGCGCCTTCGACCACGCCGCGCGGCAGATAGTCCGACCGGATCCCGACCGGCAAGCCCTGGTCGTGGCGCATCGCCGCCCAGGCCAGCGGGCCGAGGGCGATGAAGCCGGCCGGGTCGCTGTCCTGCGATTCGCCGGGATTGGCCTGGATGTCGGCCCAGTAGCGGCGGTGCAGCACCAGGGCGTTGCGCAGCGCCTGGTCGAACTTGGCCGCTTCCGAGTCGCGGTGCAGCAGCGTCAGCTCGATCTCCGGCGAGACGATGAACTGGGCATAGTCGCGGGAAGCGGGCGCCAGCGCGGTGTCGTTGCAGCCCTGGATCGCCTGCAGCAGCAGCTGGTTGCCGGCGGCGTCGCCGCGCAGCAGGGCCTGCAGCCCCTGGGCATGGGCCAGGCCGTAGATCCGATCCTCCGCCGCTGGGGGCTGCCGTGCGACGCGGTCGACCGGCACCTGCGCGAACAGGTCCAGCGCGATCCGGTCGCGCGTGGCCAGGGCGGCGTGGCAGGCCTGGACCAGCCGGCGCGGGGTCAGCCCCACCGGCGGCTCCCGTCCGCGCGGCAGCTCGACCGGACCCCGGGGGTCCGGCGGGCCCGGCGGGCCGAGATCGACCCGCAGCGGCGGCCCCGCCGGCGTCACCATCACGCCGGCGGCCATGGCCGCCCGCGCGCTCAGCCGCAGCCGCGACGGCACCTCGTCCTCCGGCCCCAGCAGCTGGCGCAGCCCGGCCAGGGCCAGGGCTTCCTCGGTCAGCGGCACCAGGTTGCCGGGGCGCTCGGCCAGGCTGTCGCGCAGCCTCGGGATCTCCCGGGCCCGGCGCTCCGCCCGCGCCGCCAGCGCCTCACGGTCGCGGCCGGGCCGGTGCCGGGCCACGAAGCCGGCGCTGTCCCCGTCCATGGCCCTGCCGCCGGTCATCGCCCCGTCCCCAGATCGAATTGCTTCGCCGTCGCCACCGGCGCCGTGGCACCGCTGGAGCCATGGCTGATCGGTGTCCGAACGGTGAGATACACGACCTCTGCCGGCTTGCCCTCCGGGGTCTCGCCGTGGCGGTAGGCACTCAACAGATCATTGCCGGTGGTCGCCGCCTGGCCGGTCATGTTGTCATCCATGTTGCGGGCGATGGCCACGAAGTATTCGGGCGTGCCCTGCGTCTCAACCCGTCCGTTCACCAGCCGGGTGCCGAGCGGCGAGCCGCCGCCCTTGGCCTCGACCACGATGAAGCGGATCTTGCCGTCCGGAAGCGTCTGCCGATAGACCTGATCGAAGTCGCCGGGGCGCGAGCCGGATCCGGGCCCGCCATATTCCAGTGCGGCGCCGCGGTACTGCTGCGCCACATAGCCCATGGCGCCCAGCTCGCCGATCTCGGCGCTCTGGTTCACCACCTCCTGGCCCTTGGCGTTCTTGACCGACGTGTCGGTGGCGGCGTCACGCTCCAGGACCGCGGTGTCGCGGTCGGTGAGGGCGGAATTGAACTGCGTCTGCTGTTCCGGGGTCAGCCCCGCCGGCAGGCTGATCCTCGCCGAGGCGCCGCCGGCGATGGCCGGGGCATAGGTCGGCAGGTGCCCCTCCGTCACCTCCTGGATCCGGTAGACGCCGTCGTCGCTCTTCACCAGGCCCAGCCGCGGATGGCTGCTGTCATAGGGGTCCGTCCGCACGATCTCGGGCACGGTCTCCAGCCCGGTGGTCCGGAAGTAATAGCCCTGGCCGGCATAGGGGCTGTTGTCGATCGCGTCGCCCAGCCCCGGCTGGATCTCCTCGGCCCGCGCCTGGCCGGTGCTGGGCGCCTCGACATCCATCTGGCTGGGGTCGGTGATCGTCCGCCCCACCGCCTCGTTCTGCTGGTCGAGATAGGCCCGGGTGGTCTGGATGTCGCCGCGCAGCGCGTCCTTCTGCTGCGCCGTCAGATTGGGATCGTCCAGCCGGCGCTGCAGGTCGGCGATCCGGCGGTCGAGCTTGATGCCTTCGTATTTGATCGAATAGGCCAGGGTCCCGGGCTTGGGCTCGCCCGCCCAGCCTCGGACCAGGCCCTGCAGCCCGCGGTCCTGGGCCATCATCCGGGCGACGTCGCGGTGCAGGGCGATGTCGGCGTCGGTCGCCTGCTGCCCGGCCTTGATGGTGATCTCGCCGGTGTTCGGGTCCTGCACGATGCTGACCCGGTCGCCCTCGAGCTCGCTGGTCCGCACCACCGGCGGCTCATAGGCGGCGGTCAGCCGCCGGGTCAGCGCCGCCGGGTTGAACATCTCGCCCGGCGACCGGGCCTGGCGGGCGCCGACGCCGATGGTGGCGCCCCAGAAGCCCATGGTCAGCAGGCCCTGCGCCCGCTGCTCCGGCGTCATCGACCCCCAATTCGACGCCAGGTGGATGCCCATGTCGACGAAGGCGCCGGCATTGGCGGTGTTGGCCACCGCCTCGGTGGTGCCGATCACCCGGGCCGCCGCCGGGCTCAGCCGCGCCCCGGCGCCGGCCAGGCGGGTCAGCGCGCCGGCACTGGCGAAGGCGGCGATGCCGGTGCCGTTGGCGGCCAGGCCCAGCCACAGCATCCGGGCGTCGCCGTCGGTGAAGGGGTTGATCGACTGGCCATGCTGCGACCGGTCGATCAGCGCGCTGCCGGTCTGGTACACGCCCCAGCCGCCGGCGGCGACGCCGATGCCGACCAGGACCGGCGTCGCGGTGCCGCCGCTGCCGATGATCAGGGCGCCGCCGGCGATGATGCCGCCGACCAGGGCGGCGCCGTCGAAGACGCTCTTCACCTCCTCCCACGTCGTGTCGACCGTCTTCGGCGTGTTGCCGTGCGACAGGTTCACCGTGCCGTCCGCCTTCAGGGTCAGATGGCCGTCGGTCGGGTAGGTGACGTCGCCGGGTGGCAGCTCGTTGTGGGCCTTCCAGTCCTCGAAGTCCTGGTAGCTGCGCCCGGTGTTGTCGACGAACTTGTCGCCGGACGCGGTGTGCACCCGGAACAGCGTCAGCTGCACCGGGCCCGAGGCGTTGCTCGAATACTGGATCGGCAGCACCGTCACCTGGGCGTTCTCGCCGCCGACGGCGCGGATCTGAGCGACCACCTTGCCCACCGGGTCCTTGCCGGGCCCCTCGGCGTAGTAGGAGAGCTGGCCCTGGGCCACCTTGGACTGGGCTTCCTCCGGCGACATGCCCTTCGGCACTTCCGGCGGGAAGCCCATGGCGTAGCCGATGGTGTTGTCGAGATCGGTGCCCTGCAGGGTCTGCGGGTCGTCGCCGCGGCCGGTCAGGAACTGCTTCGCGTTGTCCTGCGCCTGCGGCCCGACGATCGCCGGGTTGGTCCAGGGATCGTCGGTCCGCTTCAGCGTGTCGGCGGTGATGCTGCGGTCGGCGCGGACCGTGGCCAGGGCGCCGACCCGGCCCTCCAGCCCGATCTTGCCGTCATTGCCGCCGCCGAACAGCAGCACCTGGCCCTGATGGGTGCCGAGGATGCCGTCCAGCCGCCGGCCCTCCGCATCCCGCTGCGTCGGGTCGTCCGGGAACCATTCGCGCGCCAGGGCCTGCGCCATCTCCTGTCGCAGGCCCTGGCGCTTGTCGATGTCGAACGGCGTGGTCTGGGCGAAGACGGTCTGCACCACGGCGCTGGCGGCCTGGCTCGGCGGGCCGTCATTCACGGCCGTCAGGATCCGCTGCCGGGCCATCGCCTCGATGCCGTCGGCGCCGCCGCGGGATGCCAGCGCCTGCATGAAGCGGGCGGCGTTCTCCGGCCCCAGGGAGATGATGGTCCGCCGCAGCGCCGCGGTGGTCGCGGGCGTCTCGTTCAGGTCGCCGGAGGTGGCCTGCACCGTCCCCAGCACCAGCGCCAGGGCCTTGCTGTGCGGATCGTCGGCGGAGCCGTTGCCGGCCGGCTGCTGCATCAAGGCGGCGGCGCGCAGGGCCAGGCGCTCGCCGACCACGTTGATCAGCTGCGGCGTGTCTCCCAGGGAATCGGCCAGGCTGGAAGCCTGGCCCAGCCCGCCGCCGCTGCCGTCGGACCAGCGGTCCAGCATGCGGTCCAGCAGGTAGCGCTGCTCGTCGGCGTTGAGGCCCCTGAGCTCGGTCGACTGCCCGTTCAGCGCGTTGCGGACATGCTCATGGGATTCGGTCTGGCCGAAGCCGAGGAAGCCGCCGCTGGCGTCGGAATGGTGCTCGACCCAGTCGTCGATCCGGCCCCGGCGGTCCCCGTCGACCACCGGCACGACCGGCGCGGTCGGGGGCGGGGCGGTCCCGGGTGACGCGGTCTCGGGCGCCGCGGGCTCGGCCGGCGGCGCTGCCCGGGCCCGCTGCACCGCGTCGGCGAAGTCCACCCGGTTCGGCACGGCTGTTGCGCCGTACCGGGATGGGGCAGTGCCGAGCGATTCGATACGGGGTGACATGGAACGATCCTGTCCGCGAACGGTGGCTGGACCCGGGCAGAGCCGCCGGCGGGGGCCGGCTCAGCCCTGCTTGACGCCCTCGTTGATGGTGTCGACGTCCTCCCGCGAGATCCCGAGCTTCTTTGCCACCGCCAGGACATCGGTATCGACGTCGACGTCGATGCTCTGGCCGTTGCCGTTCTTCTTCCGGTCGATCTCGGCCAGATCCTTCAGGGCCTCAATACGTCCGGACGTCCAGCGGCACGTCCTTATTGATGGGAAGCTGGTCACGCGGGATGCCGAGATCCTTTCCCACTGCCCAGATGTCGTAGTCGACTTGCAGGTCGATGTTCTGATTGTCTGCCATCCAGGTTTTCTCGGCCAGTGGCCTAAGGGCGTTCGTCTGCCGTTCCTTGGTGCCCCCTGTCCCTACGACCCTGTCGACATAGGCACGGATGATCTGCTGCCGATAGGGGCCGTTGTTCTCCTCGTCGAAGGTCTGCGGCAGAAGCCTCGTCACGGCATCGAGCGGATCGTCGGCGCTGTTGATGTAGTCGTTGATCCACTGGTTGCGCGTCTCAGGATTCGGCGCAGTCTTCAGACTGGCCGCGAATGTCTCGGGCGACGACGTGTCGGGCTGGGGCTGGGCCGGCGTATCCGAACCCGGCGGGGTCTCCGGCGGGACCGGGAGCATGACGAAATCCGGGGTCAGGTCCCCCTCATGGTAGGCGTGGATCAGATTCGGATTGCTGATCTGGTCGTTCAGCGCCACCACGCTGGCATTGATGTCCTGGGGTGCGATGCCGGCCTCGGTGGCCATGCGCCACTGCGAATCGCCGGCTTCGGGCACCGCCACGGTGCCCTGGCTGAGCAGATCCTGGGCATCCCTGAGGCCATGCTGCGTGGCCAGGCCGTTCAGCGTCTGCTGCCATTGCTGCTGCTGAGCCGCGGACACCTCATAGGTCCGCCCGTCCTTTCCCACCAGCGAGAACTTGTTGTCCCTAAAGGTGACCGTGAGCGACATCGACACCTCCACACACTGGCGCCAGACAGGCAGGCTCTGGCCTGTTCGGCGTCGGCCGACGAGGACCGCGCTGTTTCCCGGCCCCAAGCCAGGACTGAATTCCGGATTCTCCCCCAGAATGTCTACAGCAACCCCGTACGACGGGGAATGTTCCGCAACGTTTATGGCGATCTGATCGCAACCAGTCCGGACCCCTTTGCCCCATAATCGATGGACAGACCGGGCTGCCGATCCGCTTGATTTCCCTCCGAATAAATCGACCGGTCCTTCGGCCACGTCGCCGGAAGCTCCATGAGTTTCGGACAATGACTGCGCATCGACCAATTCCCAAAGGACTCTTGTCTCGGCGGCTCGGTCTCCATGTCTTGCCGGACAAATAGCGGGAATTCGGGCTGTGCCGCCGATCGGCGGTCCAACACTCGCCGACTGATATCCGCCGTCGTGCCACGCCTGAATCCGTCCCAGCGGCTATTGCAATCGATCTTGAGAGAAAAGCTCAACATCGCCTCAAAGTCATTTTATTGCGTGCCGTTACCTAGCGCTATATATTGGCACTTTGATTCTCCTCGCCACCAGCGGCGGTAGGAGATCAAATGGAGGGAACCTCTATGCTCAAGCGAGTCCTTGCCGAGGCGTTGGGGACGTTTTGGCTCGTCCTCGGCGGTTGCGGCACTGCGGTCCTGGCCGGATCGCATGTCGGATTTGGCGGTGTCGCCGCAGCCTTCGGCCTCACCGTATTGACCGGCGCCTATGCCCTCGGCCGGATTTCCGGCGGTCACTTCAATCCTGCGGTCACGGTGGGGCTGTGGGCCGCCGGCAAGACCAGCACGGCCGACCTCGTGCCCTATGTCGTGGCCCAGGTGATCGGCGCGATCATCGCGGGCGGGGTGATCTACGTCATCGCCTCCGGCGCTCCCGGCTTCGACATCACCAAGGGCTTCGCCCTGAACGGCTACGGCGCCGGATCGCCCGACGGCTACGGCCTGACGGCCGCCTTGGTCTCCGAGATCGTGCTGACGGCGGTCTTCCTGATCGTCATCGTCGGCGTCGTCAGCAGCCCGACCACCGCGCCCTTCGCGCCGATCGCGATCGGCCTGGCGCTGACGCTGATCCACCTGATCTCGATCCCGGTCACCAACACCTCGGTGAACCCGGCGCGCAGCACCGGCGTGGCGGTGATCGCCCAGGGCCTGGCGCTGCAGCAGCTCTGGCTGTTCTGGGTCGCGCCGATCATCGGCGGCCTCATCGGCGGCCTGATCGGCCGCTTCCTGACCGAACCCGAAGCCTCGGTCAGCGCGGCCGTGACCCCTCCGGGAGCCCCGGCGGAGTGAGCCGAAGCTGGACTGACGCCCCGCCAGGGCGTCAGTCCAGCGCCTTCGCCATGAACAGGCTCAGCGGGTCGGGCCCGTAGCCGCCGAACGGGCCACAATCCCGGTAGCCGAAGCGGCGGTACAGGCCGATCGCCTCCGGCTGGTGGATGCCGGTCTCCAATTGGATCAGCCGGACGCCGAGGCCGCGGGCCTCGTCCTCGATCCGGGCCAGCAGGTCGCGGCCGACCTTCAGCCCGCGGGTCGCCGGGTCGACGAACATCCGCTTCAGCTCGGCCTGCCCGTCGCTGCCGACCCGCAGCGCGCCGCAGCCGACCACCCGGCCCTCGCGCCGGGCCACGAAGAAGCGCACCTCCGGCTGCTCCAGCGAGGCGATGTCGAGCATGTGGTTGCTCTCGGCCGGGTACAGGCTCGCCATCAGGGCGTCCGACTGCCGGATCAGGTCGAGCACCGCGTCCTGGCGCGGCGGTTCCGGGGCGATCAGGGTGGCGGTCACGATGCGGAACCTCGGTCGTTTCGCCCCGACTATAGCCGGCGATGGCGATGCGCGAAGGGCTTTCCTCTTGCCCTGGCGAGGGCGGCTATGTTCTCGTATCGTTCATGGTCGACTCCGCTCCCCTCACGATCCCCAACGCCGACGCCCGGCGCCTGTTCCTCGATCTGCACGGCCTGTCCGATTCGCCGCTCGGCCGGCTGACGGCGGACGGGTGCCAGGCGGTGGTGGACCGCATCGGCTTCGTCCAGATCGACAGCATCAACACGGTCGAACGGGCGCATCACATGATCCTGTTCGCCCGCCGCCACGGCTATGCCCAGACCCAGCTGCCGCGGCTGGTCGAGAAGACCCGCGGCCTGTTCGAGGGCTGGACCCACGACGCCTCGCTGATCCCGACCCGCTTCTTCCCCTACTGGTCGCGGCGCTTCGACGATGTGCGGCAACGCGCCGCCACCAGCCGCTGGTGGGCCGAGGCCGGGCCGGATTTCCCCAAGGTGCTGGAGCAGGTGCGCGAGCGGGTGGCGACGGAAGGGCCGCTGTTGACCCGCAGCTTCGAGGAGGAGCGGCAGCGCCCCGCCGGCGGCTGGTGGGACTGGACGCCGTCGAAGATGGCGCTGGAGTTCCTGTGGCGCACCGGCGTGCTGGCGGTGGCGCGGCGCGAGAACTTCCAGAAGGTCTACGACCTGACCGAGCGGGTGATCCCGGAGCCGCATCGCGGCCCGGCGCCCGACCCGGAGGCGGTGGTCGACTGGGCCTGCCGCTCGGCGCTGGAGCGGCTGGGCGCCGCCCGGCCCGGCGAGATCGCCGGCTTCTGGGACCTGATCACCATCCGCGAGGCGGAGCAGTGGTGCGACCAGGCGACCCGGCGCGGCGAATTGTGCGTCGCCCATGTTCAGGGCGCGGACGGCAAGACCACCGCGGCCTTCGCCTTCGCCGACATCGAGGTCCGGCTGGCCGCGGCGGCGCCGGCGCCGGATGTGCTGCGGGTGCTGTCGCCCTTCGACCCGGTGATCCGCAACCGCCAGCGGCTGGAGCGGCTGTTCGGCTTCGACTACCGCTTCGAGGCCTTCGTGCCCGAGGCGAAGCGTCGCTGGGGCTACTACGTCTTCCCGATCCTGGAGGGCGACCGCCTGGTCGGCCGGATCGACATGCGGGCCCGGCGCGACAGCGGCGACCTCGCCGTCGCCGGGCTGTGGTGGGAGCCGAAGGTGCGGTCCAGCAAGGCCCGGCTGCGCCGGCTGGAGACGCAGCTCGACCGCATCCGCCGCTTCGCCGGGGTCGAGCGCGTGGTGTGGCCCGAGGTCAAATCGACGCTGTCATCCGCGAGTCATCATACGGTCGCAAAGCTCGGGGCATAAGGGCGCCGCGCGAGGGCCGGCGTTGCGATGCCGGCCCTCGCGCCCATATATGGCCGCGTGGGCAAACCCGCCGGACCGATCGTGCGGAAGCGGAAGAGAAGGACTGGGTATGGCGGGGGATCTGATCGTCGCCCATGCGCGGATCGTGACCGCGGAGGCCGTGCTGACCGGCAGCGTCGCCGTCGCCGGCGGGCGGATCATCGATCTGGACCGGGATGCGGCCTGCCCGCCCGGCGCGGCCGATTTCGAGGGCGACTACCTGCTGCCCGGCCTGGTCGAGCTGCACACCGACCATCTCGAGCGCCACTACACGCCGCGGCCCGGCGTGCGCTGGCCGGCGGTGACCGCGGTGATGGCGCATGACGCCCAGGTCGCCGCGGCCGGCATCACCACCGTGTTCGACGCGCTAGCGCTGGTCGGCGGCCGCAACGGCGAGGACCGGCTGGAGACGCTGCGGCCGATGGTCGACGGCATCCGCCAGGCCCAGGCCGGCGGCATGCTGCGGGCCGAGCATTTCCTGCATCTGCGCTGCGAGGTCACCGAGGCGCATGTGCTCGAGCTGTTCGAGCCGTTCCGCGACGACCCGCTGGTGCAGTTCATGTCGGTGATGGACCACGCGCCCGGCCACCGCCAGTTCTCCGACCTCGCCAAGTATCGCGAGATCTACAAGGGCATGCTCGGCATGACCGACGAGCAGATCGACGCCCAGACGGCGGAGCGGATCGCCGCGTCGCGCACCCATGGCGTGACCAACCGCGACGCCCTGGCCGCGATCGGCCGCGGCCGCGGCCTGCCGATCGCCAGCCATGACGATGAGACCGTCGCCCATGTCGAGGAGGCGGCGGCGCTGGGCATGGTGGTGTCGGAGTTCCCGACCACCCTGACCGCCGCCCGAGCCGCCCGTGCGCACGGGCTGCAGATCCTGATGGGCGCGCCGAACCTGGTCCGCGGCGGATCCCACTCCGGCAATGTCTCGGCCGGCGAGCTGGCGCGCGAGGGGCTGGTCGACATCCTGTCCTCCGACTACGTCCCGGTCAGCCTGCTGCACGGCGCCTTCACCCTGGCCGAGGGCGAGCACGGCATCGGCCTGCCGCAGGCGCTGGCGACGGTGACGATCAACCCGGCCCGCGCCGCCGGCCTCGAGGATCGCGGCCGGATCGAGCCCGGGCTGCGGGCCGACCTGCTGCGCGTCCGGCTGGTCGACGGCGTGCCGGTGATCCGCGCCGTCTGGCGCGAGGGCGAAAGAGTCGCGTGATCCCGGAATGACGGGTTCGGGCGAAGGATCGGGTTATAAGGGCTGAGTCGCCTGTTCGCGTTCCGGAGGCCAGCATGCGTCCGTTCCCGGTTCTCATGGCCTTGGGCCTGTGGCTCGCCCTCGGATCGGCTGCCGCGGCCCAGACGGCCGACCCGGCCGCGCCCGCTCCGGCGTCCCCCGCTCCGGCCTCTCCTGACCCGGTGATCCGCGGCGCCTATGTCTTCGCCGCCGGCGGCTGCGCCGCCTGCCACACCGCGCCGGGCGACGCCGCCAAGCCGCTGGCCGGCGGCCGGGTGCTGAAGACCGCCTTCGGCACCTTCTACACCCCGAACATCACCCCGGACCCCGACACCGGCCTCGGCAAGTGGAGCGAGGAGGATTTCCGCCGAGCCCTGCGCGAGGGCGTGTCGCCTTCGGGCGAGGACTACTATCCGGCCTTCCCCTACACCTCCTATACCGGCATCACCGACCGCGACCTGTCCGACCTCTGGGCCTATCTGCGCAGCGTCCCGCCGGTGCAGCAGTCGAACAAGCCACATGAGCTGGGCTGGCCCTACTCCTGGCGCCTGCTGCTGCCGGGCTGGCGCCTGCTGAACTTCGCCGAAGGGCCCTTCCTGGTGCCGGCCGGCCAGTCCGCCGACTGGTATCGCGGCGCCTATCTGGTCCGCGTGCTCGGCCATTGCGGCGAATGCCACACGCCACGCGACATGCTGGGCGGGCTGAACTGGTACAGCCCCTTCGCCGGCAACCCCCAGGCGCCGGACGGCGACGGCAAGATCCCGAACATCACCCCGGATCCGGAGCACGGGATCGGGGAGTGGAGCGACCGGGACATCACCTATTACCTGGAGACCGGCGCCACCCCCGATGGCGACTTCGCCGGCGGTGCCATGGTCGAGGTGATCCGGAACGACACCAGCAAGCTCGTCCCGGCCGACCGCGAGGCGATCGCCACCTACCTCAAGAGCCTGAAGCCGCTGTCCGGGCCGTGACGGCCGGCGATGGTTTCGGCCCGGGGAATCACTTATAGTGTCGCGGTGCGTGCAATTTTAGGAACATTTCGAGCGTATTGATCGGCGACCGTTCATTTCGATCCGACGGCGCCCCTGAGCCTTCAACCGCGACATGCCGCCCGGGCAGCGAGCACGGCCGAGACCGTTCCCGCTGTGCGCACGGCGCGCCGCCCTGCATTTGATCGGAGAGCGATACCGTGACCATCTACACCGGCACCGTTGATCCCGACTACATCTACGGCCTTACCGATTCCGTCGTGGTGCCGCCCGGCGCCAACGGCGTGCAGCTCGATCTGTCGGGCGACGACACGCTGAGCGGGGTGGGCGGCGACGACTTCGTCCTGGCCGGCGCCGGCAACGATGTCGTCGATGGCGGCGACGGCGCCGACCAGCTCGACGGCGGCACCGGGGACGACCTGCTGCGCGGCGGCCTCGGGCCGGATCAGCTGACCGGCGGCGACGGCATCGACACGGCCGACTACAGCACCAGCGGCAAGCCGGTGATCGTGGATCTCTATCTGGGGACCGGCTCGGCCGGGGATGCCGAGGACGACACCCTGGCCGGCATCGAGAACGTCACCGGCAGCGCCGGCGACGACACCATCGACGGGGGCACGGACGACAACGTCCTGTCCGGCCTCGCCGGGGACGACCTGCTGGTCGGGTATGAGGGCGTCGACACGCTGATCGGCGGCGACGGCGACGACTTCATCGCCGGGGACTTCGAGCCGGGGGCCGGCAGTTGCGGCTGCGGCGACGGGCCCGACCTGTTGCAGGGCGGCGCGGGCGACGACACGCTCTTCGGCGGCGGCGACGCCGACCGGCTGGAGGGCGGCGCCGGCAACGACCTGATCGGCTATATGGACGGGGCGGAATATGTCGCCGGCGAGGTGATCGACGGCGGCGACGGCTACGACATCATCGCCTTCACCCCGCTGCCCGGGGCGGACACGCTGCTGGTGCTGCAGGGCGCCTCGCTGAGCGGCATCGAGGAGATCGATCTCGGCTTCCCGGGCGGTCCGGTCGGCCTGCCGGCGCATCTGATGCTGATCGGCGGGCTGTCCAACCTGCTGATCGTCGGCAGCGACGACCGCAACGTGGTCACCGCCGGCGACGGCAACGACACGGTCCGCGGCCTGGGCGGCGCCGACGTGCTGCTCGGCGGCCTCGGCAACGACAGGCTCGAGGGCGGCACCGGGGCGGACCAGCTCGACGGCGGCGCCGGCGGCGATACCATCAGCGGCTTCTTGGGCATTGACACGCTCACCGGCGGTGACGGCAATGATGCGCTCAATGGCGGTGCGGACGCCGATGCGATCAATGGCGGCGCCGGCGTCGACATTGCCGACTACAACGGCAGCGGCGTCGGGGTCACGGTCAACCTGGCGACCAACATCAGCACCGGCGGCTACGCCCAGGGCGACACCCTGGCGAATGTCGAGAACCTGCAGGGCAGCGCCTTCGGCGACGTCCTGACCGGCGACGGCGCGGCGAACGCACTGCGGGGCCTGGGCGGCAACGACGTGCTCGACGGCGGCGACGGCTGGGACACCCTCGAAGGCGGCGTGGGCGACGATCAGCTGGTGGGCGGCGCCGGCGGCGACCTCCTGCGCGGCGGCGCCGGTGCCGACCACCTGACCGGCGGTGCCGACTACGACATTGCCAGCTACTGGGACAGCACCGTGGGCGTGATCATCAACCTCCAGACCGGGATCAACACCGGCGGCACGGCTCAGGGCGACACGATCGACAATGACATCGAGACGATCAACGGCAGCAACCACGACGATGTCATGACCGGCAATGCCCAGAGCAATGCGTTCATCGGATTTGATGGGGCCGACGCCCTCAGCGGCGGCGGCGGCAACGATGTGCTTCGCGGAGGCGTCGGCGCCGACATCCTGAACGGCGGAACCGGCGCGGACTATTTCAGCTACACCGCAGTCTCCGACAGCACCGCCGCGGCCGCCGACACGATCCAGGACTTCCAGAAGGGGATCGATGTGGTCTCCCTGAGGCTGATCGATGCCGACGGCAACTCCGGGAACGGCGACACGGCCTTCAGCTTCATCGGCACCGACGCCTTCACCGGCGTCCCCGGGCAGCTTCGCTACGAGATCACCGGCGGCACGACGACGGTCTCGGCCGATGTGAGCGGCGACGGCACCGCCGACATGGTCATCCATCTCGATGGCGCGATCGCGATGCAGGCCGCGTACTTCCTGCTCTAAGGGCGATCACCCGTGCGGACCGGCGCCGACTTCGTCTAGAGTGGGCCGCCGCCATAAGGCGGCGCCCGCAGGGGCGAAGAAGGACAGGGATGGTGATCGAGCTGCAGACCAACGAGCCGGCGCCGGAGGCGACGCTCGCCAACTGGCGCCAGGCGCCCTACAGCCGCTGGGGCTTCCGCAACGTCCGCCGGCTGGTGCCGGTGGCGGAGATTTCCCGCGGCGACTTCGCCGCCTGCCTGAGGCCCGGGTCGGCGCTGGATCTGGACCGGGTCGCGGTGCCGGGGCAGAGCGGGTCGGTGGCCCGGCTGATGGCCGAGAGCGACACCGATGGGATCCTGGTGCTGCATCGCGGCGCGGTGGTGGCCGAGCACTACGCTCCCGGGCTGGACCCGAAGACGCAGCACATCGTTTTCTCGATCAGCAAGTCGATCACCGGCCTGATCGCCGGCATCCTGGTCGACCGCGGCCGGCTCGACCCCGCGGCGCCGGTGACCGCCTATGTGCCGGAGGCGGCGGGCTCGGCCTATGACCGCGCCACCGTCCGGCATGTGCTGGACATGACGGTCGGTATCCGCTTCGTCGAGGACTATGTCGACCCGGCCGGCGACGTCGCCCGCTACCGAGTCGCCATGGGCTGGAATCCGCCTAGCGAGGTGGCGCGGGACAACGACCTGCACGGCTTCATCGCCCGTCTGCCGGCCGACGGCAGCCGGCATGGCGAGACCTTCCACTACGTCTCGCCCAACTCCGACATGCTGGGCTGGATCTGCGAGCGCGCCTCCGGCATGCGCTTCGCCGCGCTGGTGTCCGAGCTGCTGTGGCGGCCGATGTGGGCGGAGGCGGATGCCTATGTCACGCTCGACCGGCTCGGCGCGCCGCGCACCGCCGGCGGCATCGGCATGACCCTGCGGGACCTGGCCCGGATCGGCGAGCTGATGCGGCGGGACGGCCGCGTCGGCGGCATCCAGGTGGTGCCGCAGGGCTGGGTCGACGACATCCTCGACCACGGCGACCCGCAGGCCTGGGCGCGGGGCGACCTGGCGCAGCTGGCGCCGCAGGGGCGCTACCGCAGCCAGTGGTACGTGCTGGGGCCGGGCCGGGACGTGGTCTGCGGCATCGGCATCCACGGCCAGTGGATCTATGTCGACCGCGCGGCGGAGCTGGTCATCGCCAAGATGTCGTCGCAGCCCGCGGCGGTCGACGACGCGCTCGACCACCGGCTGCTGGCCGGCTTCCGGGCGATCTCGCAGGCTTTGGGGTAGGTGAAGAAGGACCCGAGGCCGGAGGCCCCGGGTCTTGCGCGGTGCGTGACCGTCAGCTCTTCTTCACCCGATAGGTCTCGTGGCAGGCGCCGCAGGACTGGCCGACGGCCGGGAAGGCGGCCTTCACCTTGGCCACATCGCCGGCCTGGGCGGCGGCATCCAGCGCCACGATGGCGTCGTGGTTGGCCTTCACCTTGGTCTGGAAATCGGCCCAGTTGGCCCAGATCTCCGGCTTGGCCGCGCTCTTGCCGACGCCGACCGCGGTGCCTTCGGGGAAGAGGGCCAGCAACTGGGCGCTCACCCCCGCCATCTTGCCGGTCGCCGCCTTGACGTCGTCGATCGTGCCCTGGTTGTCGCGCACGAAGCCGGTCAGGGTCTTGGCGCTGGCGCCGTAGGTCTTCATCGCATCCTCGCGCTGGGTCACCACCTCCTCGGGCGTGGCCGCCCAGGCGATGGCGGCGCCGCAGCTGACGATGGCGGCGGTGATGACGGCGAACTTCAACGAACGCATGGTGCCTCCCCTCGGGTGGGTGCCGGTCCGACGATGATGGGCGCGAGTATGCTGGAGGAATTGTTGCGATCTCCAGCGTGTTCGGGCTCCGGCCCTTGGTTCGCTGCGACGTGTCGCAGGGTTACGCACCAAATTGGTGCGCGCGTGGTTGACAGGATGCGGGGCGGACACTATGGTCCGCGCCTTGAATTCCGGCCCGCGAGCCCGTGCTCCCGGCGGCGCCGGCGCTGCCGCATGGGATATGGATTATGAAAGTCGCGAACTCGCTCAAGACCCTGAAGACCCGTCACCGCGCTTGCCGCGTCGTCCGCCGCAAGGGCCGTGTCTATGTCATCAACAAGGAGAATCCGCGCTTCAAGGCGCGCCAGGGCTGATCTCAGCCGCTCCTTGAGCCGATCGAAGGCCGCGTCCCTGGACGCGGCCTTTTGATTTTGGCGGCCGAGCTTGCCGGATCGGCCCGGCCTTCCTATCGTCCGCGGCGGAGGTTCCGCCGATGAAGATGCCAGCCCCCGATGCCGCCGTCATGGCACGCCGCGAGGAGATCGTCGCGGCGCTGCGCGCCATCGTGCCGGGCGAGGGCGTGATCACGGCGGAGAGCGAGCGCCGCGCCTATGAATCGGACGGGCTGACCGCCTATCGCACCCTGCCGATGATCGTGGTGCTGCCCTCGACCACCGCGCAGGTCTCGGCGGTGCTGCGCACCTGCCAGGCGATGGGGGTGAAGGTGGTGCCGCGCGGATCCGGCACCTCGCTGTCCGGCGGCGCCCTGCCGCTGGAGGACGGCGTGCTGCTCGGCCTCGGCAAGTTCAACAAGATGCTGGAGATCGATTTCGACAACCGCTGCGCCCGGGTGCAGCCGGGGGTGACCAATCTCGGCATCACCAACGCCGTGGCCCATGCCGGCTTCTACTACGCGCCCGACCCGTCCAGCCAGATCGCCTGCAGCATCGGCGGCAATGTCGCCGAGAATTCCGGCGGCGTGCACTGCCTGAAATACGGGCTGACCACCAACAATTTGCTGGGGCTGGAGGTGGTGCTGATCGACGGCACCGTGCTGCGCCTCGGCGGCAAGCACCTCGACTCGCCGGGCTACGACCTGCTCGGCGTGCTCACCGGCTCGGAAGGGCTGCTGGCCGTGGTCACCGAGGTGACGGTGCGGCTGCTGCGCCGCCCGGCGACCCAGCGCGCCGTGCTGATGGGCTTCCCGTCGTCCGAGGCCGGCGGCGACTGCGTCGCCCGGATCATCGGCGCCGGCATCATCCCGGGCGGGCTGGAGATGATGGACAAGCCCGCCATCCACGCGGCGGAGGCCTTCGTCAAGGCCGGCTATCCCCTGGATGTCGAGGCGCTGCTGATCTGCGAGATGGACGGGCCGGAGGCCGAGGTCGATCACCTGATCGGGCGGGTCGAATCGATCGGCCGCGACTGCGGCGCCACGATCTGCGTCGTCAGCCGCAGCGAGGAGGAGCGGCTGCGCTTCTGGGCCGGGCGCAAGGCCGCCTTCCCCGCGGTCGGCCGGATCAGCCCCGACTATTACTGCATGGACGGCACCATCCCGCGGAAGCGCCTGCCCGAGGTGCTGGCCCGGATGCAGGAGATGTCGCGCCGCCACGGGCTGCGCGTCGCCAATGTCTTCCATGCCGGCGACGGCAACCTGCACCCGCTGATCCTGTACGACGCCAATGTGCCGGGCGAGCTGGAGAAGGCCGAGGAGTTCGGCTCGGACATCCTGAGGCTGTGCGTCGAGGTCGGCGGCGTGCTGACCGGCGAGCACGGCGTCGGGGTCGAGAAGCGCGACCTGATGGAGGTGCAGTTCGGGCCGGAGGACCTGGCGCAGCAGCAGCGGCTGAAATGCGCCTTCGACCCGGACGGGCTGCTGAACCCCGGCAAGGTGTTCCCGACCCTGCACCGCTGCGCCGAGCTCGGCCGGGTGCACATCCACCACGGCGCCACGCGCTTCCCCGACCTGCCGCGCTTCTGAGCCGATGACCGAGACCCTGAAGCCCGAGACCGACGACCAGGTGGTCGAGATCGTCCGCTGGGCGCTGGCCGGCGAGGCGCCGCTGGAGCTGGTCGGCCGCGGCAGCAAGCGCGGCTTCGGCCGGCCGGTGCAGGCGGCGCATGCGCTCGACCTCTCCGGCCTCGCCGGGATCGAGGTGTACGAGCCGGAGGAGCTGGTGCTGACCGCCCGCCCCGGCACGCCGATGGCGGAGATCGAGGCGGCGCTGGCCGCCCGCGGCCAGGCCCTGGCCTTCGAGCCGCCCGATCTCGGCCCGCTCTATGGCGGCCCGGCCGGCGCCGGCACGCTCGGCGGCGCCGTCGGCTGCAACCTGTCGGGACCGCGGCGGCTGAAGGCCGGGGCCGCGCGCGACCATGTGCTGGGGATCGATGCGGTGTCCGGCCGCGGCCAGGCCTTCAGATCCGGCGGGCGGGTGGTGAAGAACGTCACCGGCTACGACCTGCCGAAGCTGCTGACCGGCGCTTTCGGCACCCTCGCCGCCATGACCCGGATCACGGTCAAGGTGCTGCCGGCGCCGGAGACGGTGCGCACCCTGGCCATCGCCGGGCTGGACGATACCGCCGGCGTCGCCGTGCTGACCCGGGCCCTGACCAGCCCCTACGAGGTGTCGGGCGCGGCCCATCTGCCGGCCGGCATCCTGGGTGATACCGCGCGCAGCCTGGTCCGGATCGAGGGCTTCGGCCCCTCGGTCGACAGCCGGGTGGCGTCGCTGTCGCAGCTGCTGGGGGACGCCGGCCTGATCGCCGTGCTCGACCCCGGCGAATCGGTCGATCTCTGGCGCCGGATCCGCGATGTCGCCCCCTTCGCCGCGGACGCCTCGGGCAGTGATGGGCGTGCGGTGTGGCGGGTGTCGGTGGCGCCGACCGCAGGTCCCGGGGTCGCGGCCGCCGCCGGCGGGGCGCATTACTTCGATTGGGGCGGCGGGCTGGTCTGGATCGCGGTTCCGGCCGATAGCGACGCCGGGGCGGCTGCAATCCGTGCGGCGGTCGCGGCCGCGGGCGGCGGGCACGCCACCCTGGTCAGGGCACCCGTCGGGCTGCGTGCGGCGCTTTCGGTGTTCGAGCCGCAGCCGCCGGCGCTGGCGGCACTGGAGCGCCGCGTGCGCGAAGCCTTCGATCCGCGGGGCATCCTGTCGCCCGGCCGGATGACGGCCTGATAGTAGTCGGCAACCTCAGGCGCGATTGCGGGTTATGATGATGCGCGAGTCTCGCCTCGGGGGAGCACCATGGGCATCATCGTCACCATCATCATCGGGTTCGTGATCGGCTTGGTCGCGAAATTCCTGATGCCCGGGCGCGACCCGGGCGGGTTCATCATCACCATCCTGCTGGGCATTGCCGGCTCTTTCGTCGGCGGCTGGCTCGGACAGCAATTCGGCATCGCTCCGGAAGGCGGCTTCGGGAAGTTCGCCCTGGGGGTGGTCGGGGCGATCGTGCTCCTGATCATCTACCGCGTCATCGCCGGCCGCAGCAGCGCGGCCTGAGGTCGACGGGCGCGGTCCACGGGGCCGCGCCTTTCTACTTCACCGGTCTTGCCAGATGCGCGTAGGGCTCGCCGCGGCGCGGCTGCAGCGCCTGTGCCGCATCGCTGTCGGCATGGGTGACCCGAAGCGACGCCGGGACCCCGTCCGCCGCCAGATCCACCGTTGCGAACACCAGCTCGCCGCAGGGCGCGGGCCAGCCGATCGGCCGCAGACCCGACACGACCGCCGCCGTATAGGGCGAGCAGTCCGAGGCGACGTCGACGCTCGCCGCCGCCGGCTTGCCGCCGACGAAGCGCCAGACCGCGACCTGCTTTCCCGTGTGGTCGAACACCGCCGCCGGCTCGCCGAAGCGGGCCTGCAGCGGGGCCAGGGCATCTGCGGCGCTGCGCGGTCCGCCGGCCTCGAAGCGCACGGTCTCGGCCACCGAATACAGCCGGTTGCCCTGGGCCGGCGGGGTGAACTGCAGCAACAGCGTGCCGTCGCCCGGCCGCGCCGCGGCGACCAGGCCGGTCCAAAGCGCCTCGCCCGGCGCGGCGAAGGTCACCGCCTGGCCGGCGAAGGCGGCGGCTTCGCGCGGTGTCTGCCCCAGCGCGATGTCCTGAACCACCGGCCCTCCGGCCCATGCCGCGCCGGACAGGCCCAGCAGGGCCATGGGCAGGGCGAAGCGTAACCGAACCATCGTCATCTCGGCCTCCCGGTCTTTGCGGCCAGCGTACTAACCCCTATGCCGGTTGACAACGCCCCCCGCCGCATCGGCCGGGTTCCCTTCGCTCGGGCGCGCAGGCTAGTGTCGGCGCAACGACGGGAGAGTGCGGGTGCAGACTCATTTCTCGCTGGCGCAGCTGGCCGATCCGGACAATGCGGTGTCGGAGCAGATCCTGCGCAGCTGCGTGCATTGCGGCTTCTGCCTCGCCACCTGCCCGACCTATACGGTCCTGGGCGACGAGCTCGACAGCCCGCGCGGCCGCATCTACCAGATCAAGTCGATGCTGGAGGGCGGCGGCCCGGCGCCGGCCAGCGTCGCCAAGCATCTCGACCGCTGCCTGTCCTGCCTGTCCTGCATGACCACCTGCCCGTCGGGCGTGCACTATATGCACCTGGTCGATCACGGCCGCGCGGTGGTGGAGAAAACCTATCGCCGGCCGCTGCCGGACCGGGCGATCCGGGCGCTGCTGGCGGCGGTGCTGCCGCGGCCGCGGCTGTTCCGCCTGGCGCTGGTCGGGGCGATCGCGGCGCGGCCGGTGGCGGGCCTCCTGCCGAAGCGGCTGCGCGCCATGCTGGCCCTGGCGCCGCGCCGGCTGCCGCGGCGCAGCCCGGTCGACCGGCCGCAGGTCTTCGCCGCCGAGGGGCCGCGCAAGCGGCGGGTGGCGCTGCTGTCCGGCTGCGCCCAGACGGTGCTGGACCCGGCGATCAACGAATCCACGGTCCGCCTGCTGACCCGCCACGGAGTCGAGGTGGTGGTGGCGCCGGGCGCCGGCTGCTGCGGCTCGCTGACCCACCATATGGGGCGGGAGGCGGCGGCGCTGGCCTCGGCCCGGGCGAATATCGAGGCTTGGGGCCGTGTCGTGGCGGAGGGCGGTCTCGACGCCATCGTCGTCAACACCTCGGGCTGCGGCACCACGGTGAAGGATTACGGCCACATGCTCCGCGCCGACCCGGCCTGGGCTGGGCGTGCCGCGACGGTCTCGGCCCTGGCCAAGGACATCACCGAGCTGATGGACGAGGTCGGGCTGAACCCGCCGGCGCGGCCGACCGGCCAGGCCGTGGCCTACCACTCCGCCTGCTCGATGCAGCACGGCCAGCGCATCGCCGCGCCGCCGCGCCGCCTGCTGGCTGCCGCGGGGTTCGAGCTGCGCGAGGTGCCGGACGGGCATCTCTGCTGCGGCTCGGCCGGCACCTACAACCTGCTGCAGCCGGAGATCGCGGACGAGCTGCGGGCGCGCAAGGTGCGGGCGGTGGAGAGCACCGGGGCGGCGATCGTCGCCGCCGGCAATATCGGCTGCATCACCCAGATCGGCCTCGGCACCGCCCTGCCGGTGGTGCACACGGTCGAACTGCTGGACTGGGCCACCGGCGGCCCGAAGCCGGCCGCGCTGGCGGACGCAGCCTGACGCCTTAGTAGAGGCCGCCGGTGCCGGTCAGGGCGTCCTGGCTGGTCTCGCCGAAGGTGTCGGCGACCGGCGCCGGGCCGGGCTCGGTGCCGGGGCGGAACGCTTCCATGATCACATCCGACCCGCCCGGCTCCGCCGAATAGCCGCTGCGGCGGTCGACATAGGCGAAGCTGACGCCGGACGGCACCGCGAAGGCGCCGGGGTCTTCCCCGGCCAGCGCGTCCTTGATGAAGTCGCTGAAGATCGGCACCGCGATCGAGCCGCCGGTGGCGCCGGCGCCCAGGCTGCGCGGCTTGTCGTAGCCGACGAAGATGCCGACCGCGAGCCGCGGCGAGAAGCCGACGAACCAGACGTCGTTCGAATCGTTGGTGGTGCCGGTCTTGCCGGCCAGCGGCAGGCCCAGCCCCGCCAGCCGGGCGGCGGTGCCGCGCTGGGTGACGCCCTGCAGGATCGAGATCATCTGGTAGTTGGCGATCGGGTCGTCCAGCTCCTGCCCGCGCGGCCGCGCCGGCGCCGGCTGGCCGCTCCAGGACGTGGCGGCGCAGGGGATGCAGTCGGCCCGGTCCGGCCCCACCACGCCCGGCTGCCGCAGGCTGCGGCCGTCGCGGTCCTGCACCCGCTCGATCAGATAGGGGCTGATCTGGTAGCCGCCATTGGCGATGGTGGCATAGGCGGAGGTCAGCTTCAGCGGCGTGGTCTCGCCGGCGCCAAGGCCCATCGCCGGATACAGCGGCATGTTCTGGTAGATGCCGAAGGACTCCGCCGTCTCCTTGACCGGCTGCAGCCCCATCTCGACCAGCAGGCGCACCGTCATGACGTTGCGCGAGCGCTCGACGCCGGAGCGCAGCGTGGCCAGGCCGATGAAGCCGCCGCCGTAGTTGCGCGGCCGGTAGCGGGTGCCGCCTTGGCCCTGGTCGACCGAGATCGGCGTGTCGTAGATCAGGCTGGACGGGTTGTAGCCGTGCTGCAGCGCCGAGAGGTAGACGAAGGGCTTGAAGGCCGAGCCCGGCTGGCGCTGCGCCTGGGTGGCGCGGTTGAACTCGCTGAGCGAGAAGTCGAAGCCGCCCGACATCGCCAGCACCTTGCCGGTGAACGGGTCGATGGCGACCAGCGCGCCCGACACCTCCGGCACCTGGCGCAGCGAATAGGCGGCCAACGCCGGCCCCGGGGTCTTGGCCGGCTGTACCCAGATCACGTCGCCCTTGGCCAGGACATCGTCGGCACCGCCGACCTGCCGGCCGACGCGGCCGTTCACGACCCGGCGGGCCCAGCTCAGGTCGGCGCGCTCGATGCGGCCCTGGCTGCCGTCCTCCAGCCCGATGGTGGCGGCCTGGCGGTCGACCTCCAGCACCACGGCCAGGGTCCAGCCGTCGATCTGGGCCGGCCGGTCGATGCCGGTCAGGAAGCGCTGCCACACCGGGCGGTCGTCCTTCGGAGCGGCGGTCGGGGCGACCGCGGGGGCCGCCTGCTGCGGCTCGTCCGGCAGGCGCACGCCCATCGCCGACAGGGCGCCGAGCAGCCGGCCCTGCTGCGCCGGCGGCTGGGCCGGAGCCTGGGCCGCCTCGGCCTGCGCCACCTCCTGCGCCGAGGCCGGCAGGTCCAGCATCGCCGAGATGTTGGTGATCGGCCCGCGCCAGCCGCGGTTGCGGTCGAAGCGCTCTAGGCCGGCGCGCAGCGCCCGGTCGGCGAAGAGCTGCAGCCGCGGGTCGAGCGTGGTGCGCACCGCCAGCCCGCCGCGATAGAGCTGGTCGTTGCCGAAGGATTTGCGCAGCGACCGGCGCACCTCCTCGGCGAAATAGGGGGCGTAGACGGTCTCCAGCGGCGCCTGGGCGCGCACCGCCAGCGGCTCGGCCTTGGCCGCGGCCGCCTGCTCGGCGGTGATGGCGCCGTCCTGGGCCATGCGGTCGAGCACGTAGTCGCGGCGGGTGCGGGCGGCTTCGGGCCGGGTGATCGGGTTGTAGTTGCTCGGCGCCTTGGGCAGCGCCGCCAGGAACGCCGCCTCGGACAGCGACAGCTCGACCGGCGGCTTGCCGAAATAGCGGGCCGAGGCCGCGCCGACGCCGTAGGCGCCGCGGCCGAGATAGATCTCGTTGAGATACAGCTCCAGGATCTGGTCCTTGGAGAAGTCGCGCTCGATCTCGAAGGCCAGGATCAGCTCGCGCAGCTTGCGCAGGGCGCTGACCTCATTGGTCAGCAGCAGGTTCTTCGCCACCTGCTGGGTGATGGTCGAGCCGCCCTCGAGCCGCCGGCCGCTCCGCAGGTTCTTGATGTTGGCCACCATGGCGCGGGCCAGGCCGGACGGGTCGACGCCGTGATGGCGCCGGAAGTTCTGGTCCTCGGCCGAGATGAAGGCCTGCACCAGATAGGGCGGCAGGGCCGACAGCGGCACCACCACCCGGTTCTCGACATAGTACTCGCGCAGCAGCGACCCGTCGGCGGCGTAGATGCGGGTGGTCTCAGGCGGCTGATAGGCGGCGAGCTGGCCGGCGTCGGGCAGGTGCAGCTCGGGCCCGGCGGTGGTGACCAGGAGCTTCAGCAGGACGGCGGCGACGGAAAAGCTGGCGGACATGCGGGCGGTTCATTGGTCCCAGGGCGTCTCTTACTAACCGTTCGGCCGGCGAATCGGAAACGCCTTCTGCTCGACGAAGCCATGCGAAGCCTGTGGGGGAGTGAGATAGGTCGACGCGGCCTGCCGGCCATGCCCCCCTTCATCCGCGGCGCCGGGCATGGGATCATGGCGGCATGAAACCGATGGTTCTCCTGTTGTCGATCGCCCTGCTGGGCTGGTGGTACGTCGTGGTGCCGCTGCAGGTGATCGTCGCGGCCGTGGCCATCGCCCGCGGCCGCTGGCGGCTGGCCGTGTTCAGCCTGACCGCGCTGGCCGTGGCGATCGCCCTGGTCGCGGCCGCGCGGGCGGTGGTGGACTGGCATCCGGAGGGATTCGGCCAGGTCGGGCTGGTGCTGCCCAGCGGCCATTCGGCCCTCGTCGTGGTCACGGTGACGACGCTGGCGGCGCTGGTCTGGCCGCGCTGGTCGCCGGGGCGCATCGCCGCCGCGGCGGCGCTGATCCTGGCCGTCGCCGTCGTCATGGTGACCCTGGGCGGCCACACGGTCGGGGACGTGCTGGTCGGGCTGGCGCTGGGCGGCGTCTCGGTCTTCACGGCCAGGATCGTGGCGCGGCTGCGCCGGCCTCGCCGGGTGGCGCCGGCGTGACGGCTCAGTAGTTCGGCCACAGGCCCGGCGTGGCCAGCTCGATGACGTGACCGTCGGGGTCGGAGAAATACAGGCTGGTGCCGCCGCGCGGCCAGGCCATCTCGCCGGTCAGGGCCACGCCGGCCTCGGCCAGCCGGGCGCGCCAGGCGTCGAGGTCCCCGGCCGGCACGGCGAAGGCCATGTGCAGCCGCCCCGCGCCCTCATGCCCCGGGATGGTGCCGCCGGCCTCGACCACATCCGCGGAGGTGGCGCCGGCCAGGAACAGCAGCAGCACGCCCTGGCGGCCGGCATCCAGCGCCACCAGCCGCGGACTGCGCAGCATCACGCCCAGGCCCAGCACCCGCTCGTAGAAGGCGGCGGCGCGGTCGAGGTCGGCGACGTAGAGCGAGGTCTCGAGCAGCCCGTCGATGCGCGGCGCGGCGGTCATCGCGCCGGGGCCGTCACTCGTCCGTCAGACGGATCACCACATCCACCCGGGCGATTCGGGTGCCGGCCGGCGCCGCGGGCAGGGCCGAGACCACCACCGCCTCGCCATGGACGTCGCGCAGCTCGCCCGTGGCCTCATGATAGAAGTGATGGTGGTCGCGGATGTTGGTGTCGAAATAGGACCGGCCGGCCTCGATCACCACCTCGCGCAGCAGCCCGGCCTCGGTGAACTGGTGCAGGGTGTTGTAGACGGTCGCCAGCGCCATGGCCTGGCCGGCCGCCAGCGCCTCGCCATGCAGCGCCTCGGCGGTGACATGGCGGTCGCCGCCGTCGAACAGCAGCTGGGCCAGCGCCACGCGCTGGCGGGTCGGCCGCAGCCCGGCCTCGATCAGCCGGTCGACGGGGACGGTGTCGTGGGCGTCCGTCATTCTGGTCCTGCAATGATCCCCTTCGCACCATAATCTGTGCGGCTCCGGGGAACAACACCCCGGCGCCGGGGATCGATCCGCGTCTCACATCATCTGGTAGTTCGGGCCGCCGCCGCCCTCGGGCACGGTCCAGACGATGTTCTGCTTCGGATCCTTGATGTCGCAGGTCTTGCAGTGCACGCAGTTCTGCGCATTGATCACGAAGCGCGGGTCGCTGCCGTCCTCGGCGCGCACCACCTCATACACCCCGGCCGGGCAGTAGCGCTGCGCCGGCTCGTCATAGAGCGGCAGGGTGTAGGCGATCGGGACCGACGGATCCTTCAGCTTCAGATGCGACGGCTGGTTCTCCTCGTGGTTGGTGTTCGACAGATACACCGAGGAGAGGCGGTCGAAGGTGATCACCCCGTCCGGCTTCGGATAGTCGATCTTCTTCGACTGGGCGGCCGGGCGCAGCGTCTCGTTGTCGGCATGCTTGTGGCGCAGGGTCCAGGGCAGCTTGCCGCGGGTCCACAGCTCGATGCCGGAATAGAGCGTGCCCAGGATCGTGCCCCAGCGGAAGGCCGGGCGGCAGTTGCGCACCACCGTCAGCTCCTGCCAGACCCAGCTGGCCTTCAGCCGCTCCGGATAGGCGGTGACCTCGTCATGGCCCTCGCGGCCCTCGGCCAGGGCGTCGAACACCGCCTCGGCGCAGACCATGCCGCTCTTCATCGCGGTGTGGTTGCCCTTGATCCGCGGCACGTTGACGAAGCCGGCGGAGCAGCCGATCAGGCAGCCGCCCGGGAAGGTCAGCTTCGGGATCGACTGCAGCCCGCCCTCATTGATGGCGCGGCCGCCATAGGCCAGGCGCTTGCCGCCCTCCAGCACCGGGCGGATCAGCGGGTGGGTCTTGAAGCGCTGGAACTCCTCGAACGGCGACAGATACGGGTTCTTGTAGTCGAGCGCGACGACATAGCCGATCGAGACCAGGTTCTCGCCGAAATGGTACATCCAGCTGCCGCCATAGGTCTCGTTGTCCAGCGGCCAGCCGAAGCCGTGCTGGACCAGGCCGCGCCGGTGCTTCTCGGGCTTCACCTCCCACAGCTCCTTGACGCCCAGGCCGAAGGTCTGCGGGTCGCAATCGGCGCGCAAGGCGAAGCGCTCCATCAGGATCTTGGCCAGCGACCCGCGCACGCCCTCGCCGATCAGCGTGTATTTGGCGTGCAGCTCCATGCCCGGCGTGTGGTTGCCGGTCGGCTGGCCGTCCTTGCCGATGCCCATGTCGCCGGTGGCGACGCCCTTGACCGAGCCATCCTCGTGGTACAGCACCTCGGCCGCGGCGAAGCCGGGGTAGATCTCGACCCCCAGCGCCTCGGCCTGCTGCGCCAGCCAGCGCGTCACCAGCCC
The DNA here is from genome assembly GCF_052078665.1 of Inquilinus sp. CA228. Taxonomy (NCBI): domain Bacteria; kingdom Pseudomonadati; phylum Pseudomonadota; class Alphaproteobacteria; order Rhodospirillales; family Rhodospirillaceae; genus Inquilinus; species Inquilinus sp. CA228. The sequence goes on from NZ_JBQJIK010000001.1 coordinate 31,652, forward strand.
CATGCTGACGATGTAATTGCCGTGGTTGTGCAGCTCCTTCGGCAGACCGAAATTGGGCAGGCGGATGCTGCTGACCCCGGTGAAGTAGTGGAACTCGTCCTGCGCCACCGGGGTGTCCAGCGGCGCGCCCTGCTCCTTCCAGTCGGGGATCAGCTCGTTCAGGGCGCGGGGGTCCAGCACCGCACCCGACAGGATGTGGGCGCCGACCTCCGACCCCTTCTCCAGCACGCAGACGCTGACCTCGCGCCCCGTCTCCGCCGCCTTCTGCTTCAGCCGGATCGCCGCGCCGAGGCCCGCCGGCCCCGCGCCCACGATCACGACGTCGTACTCCATCGATTCGCGTTCCATCGCGCGTTCCTGTCGTTTGGTTGGCGGCATGCTACAGAAATGCATCCCGGGAATCGAATGGCCGATCATGTCGCGCCGGCTTTGGCTCCGGTTGCGACGCGCGAGGCCTCGCCGAGGCTGCGGCAGGCCAGCCGCCGGGGTTGACAGGCCGGGCGGTGCCGCGGCTTCTAGCGCATGGACAGGATCAGCGAAGCAGCCGTGCAGCCCGCCGAGATCATCGCCCTGCTGAAATGGTACCAGGACGCCGGCGTCGACGAGACGATCGGCGACGATCCGGGCGTGCTCGGCCGCCCTCGCAGGGCCGCGGCAGCACCGGTCCAGATGGCGCCGCCGCAGCCGGTCCAGCCCGCCCCGGCCCCACAGGTACGTGCCGTGGGCGCCGCCGCAGTCCTGCCGGGCAGCGACGCCGCCACCGGCGACGCCCGCCGCATCGCCGCCGGCTGCAATACGCTGGAGGAGCTGGCGGCCGCGCTGGCCGCCTTCGACGGCTGCGGGCTGAAGGCCACGGCCACCCAGATGGTGTTCGCCGACGGCAACCCCGAGTCCGACATCATGATCGTCGGCGAGGCGCCGGGGGCGGAGGAGGACCGGCTGGGCAAGCCCTTCGTCGGTCAGTCCGGCAAGCTGCTGGATCGGATGCTGGCGGCGATCGGGCTCGACCGGACCAGTGTCTACATCTCCAACATCGTCAACTGGCGCCCGCCCGGCAACCGCCAGCCGAACGCGTCGGAGATCGCGATCTCGCTGCCCTTCATCGAGCGCCACATCGCGCTGATGCGGCCGAAGATCCTGCTCTGCGCCGGCGGCACCTCGGCCGCGGCGCTGCTGGCGACGCGCGAGGGCATCACCCGGATCCATGGCCGCTGGTACGACCGGTCCTTCCCGGACTTGGCCGCGCCGGTGCCGACCATGCCGATCTACCACCCCGCCTTCATCCTGCGGCAGCCCGGCATGAAGCGCGACGTCTGGCGCGACCTGCTGGTGCTGAAGCACCGGATGACGGAGCTCGGCTGCGGCGTCACGTCCGCCGGCTGAATACCGTTTTACTTTTCCCGGCGCTGCACCTCGGCTAGCTTGGCCGCTTCGTTCGACCACCGCTTGGGGGGACGCATGCCGGGCCGGATCGACGAGTCACGCCCGTTCGTTGCCGTCAATATCGCGCTGCTGACCGTGTCCGACACGCGCAGCGCCGCCGACGACAAGTCGGGCGACACGCTGGCCGAGCGCATCGCCGCGGCCGGCCACGCCGTGCGCGACCGGCGCATCGTCAAGGACGATCAGGCGGCGATCGAGGCGCAGCTGAAATCCTGGATCGCCGATCCCGAGATCGACACGGTGATCGCCACCGGCGGCACCGGCGTCACCGGCCGCGACGTCACGCCGGAGGCGTTCCACGCGGTCTATGAGAAGCACATCCCCGGCTTCGGCGAGCTGTTCCGCTGGCTGTCCTACGACAAGATCGGCACCTCGACGATCCAGAGCCGGGCGACCGCGGGCGTCGCCGGCGGCACCTATCTGTTCGCGCTGCCGGGCTCTCCCTCCGCCTGCCGCGACGCCTGGGACCTGATCCTGAAGGATCAGCTCGACAACCGGTTCCGGCCCTGCAATTTCGTCGAGCTGATGCCGCGCCTCCGCGAGAAATGACCATGAACGTCCTCCTTCGCGCCGGGCGGCTGGCCGCCTTCGCCTGCCTTCTCGTCGTCGCCGCCTGCGTGGCGCCGGGCAACGGTTCCCGCCCCGCGTCGCCTGGCGCCAATCTGGCCCAGCTGCAGCCGCAGCCGACCAGCGGCTGTGGCCTTCCCGCCGCGGAGGGGCGGCTGACGCTGAAGTTCCAGGGCGCGTCCTGGCGCTACATCGTCGACCTGCCGCCCGGCTACGACAAATCGGTGCCCGCCCGGCTGATCCTGGCCTTCCACGGCCGCACCGGCACGGCCGAGAAGGTGCGCACCTATTTCGAGCTGGAAGGCCCGGCGGCGCGGCGGGCGATCGTGGTCTATCCGCAGGCCCAGGGCGGCTGGGGCGGCCGGGCGGACCGCGACATGGCCTATGTCGACACCCTGCTGGCCCGGCTGAAGGCAACGCTCTGCGTCGACCAGAACCAGATCTTCGCCGCCGGCCATTCAATGGGCGGCAGCTTCGTCAACGACCTGTCCTGCGGCCGCGCCGGGGTGTTCCGCGCCACCGCCGTGGTGGCCGGCGGCATCGGCAGCGTGCGGCCCTGCCAGGGGCAGGTGGCGGCGATCCTGCTGCACAACCCGAAGGACAACATGGTGCCCTACAGCCAGGGCATCACCGAGCGCGACAAGCGCATCGCCCAGAACCGGCTGGCCGCCACCCCGGTCGACGCCAGCGCCACCTTCCGCTGCAAGCGCTGGGGCAAGTCCGGCATCTCCGACCCGGTGGTGTTCTGCGATCTGCCCTCGACCTTCAACCGCCGCCGGCCCTATTCGCATGGCTGGCCGGACGGCACCGGGCCGGCCATCACCGGCTTCTTCGACCGGGTCACCGACCAGCGGATTCAGTTGACAGAGCGGCCCCCCGCCCCTTAGGTGGGGGCATGATGATCCGGCTACGCACGCTTCGACTTATCTGATCGGCGCCCAGAGGGGCGTCGAAACCGAAGCTGTTGCGACCCCTTTCCGGATCCTCTCCATGACCCCCGCCCGACCTTTCCGACCGGCCGTTTCCCGCACCATCCGGGCCACGCTGCGACTTATCACCGGCCGCTGAGCGGCGCATCGCGCGCCCGGCGGCCCTGTTGGCGCATCCATGTCATGCGCCCGTCGTCATTTCGCCCTATCCTTTATGTCCGGTCGACCGCCGGCCGGTGCGAGAGAGAAATCCGATGTCTGTGACGTCACCCAAACCCGGAATGCCGATCGACAAGTATCGCCCGGTGCAGACCGTGGCGCTGGCCGACCGGCAATGGCCGAGCCGCGTCATCGACCGCGCCCCGATCTGGTGCTCGGTCGATCTCCGCGACGGCAACCAGGCCCTGATCGAGCCGATGGGGACCGACCGCAAGCAGCGCATGTGGGACCTGCTGGTCGGCCTGGGCTTCCAGGAGATCGAGGTCGGCTTCCCCGCCGCCTCGCAGACCGATTTCGACTTCGTCCGCCACCTGATCGACAACGGCCTGATCCCCGACGGCGTCACCATCCAGGTGCTGACCCAGTCGCGCGAGGAGCTGATCCGCCGCACCTTCGATGCGATCCGCGGCGCCAAGCGGGCGATCGTCCATCTCTACAACTCGACCTCGACGCTGCAGCGCCGGGTGGTGTTCGGCCTCGACCGCGATGGCATTACCGAGATCGCGGTGCGAGGGACGAAGCTGATCAAGGAGCTGGTACCGACGGTGCCGGAGACCGAGATCGTGTTCCAGTACTCGCCGGAGAGCTTCACCGGCACCGAGCTGGACTATGCCCGCGACATCTGCGGCGCCGTGCTCGACGCCTGGCAGCCGACGCCGGACCGGAAGGCGATCCTGAACCTGCCGGCGACGGTCGAGATGGCGACCCCGAACGTCTATGCCGACCAGATCGAGTGGTGCCACCGCAACTTCGCCCGGCGCGACAGCTTCGTGCTGTCGGTGCATCCGCACAACGACCGCGGCACCGGCATCGCCGCGACCGAGCTGGCCCTGATGGCCGGCGCCGACCGGGTCGAGGGCACGCTGTTCGGCAATGGCGAGCGCACCGGCAATGTCGACATCGTCACCCTGGGCCTGAACATGTTCACCCAGGGCGTCGACCCCGAGCTCGACCTGCACGACATCGGCGAGATCGTCCGCACCGTCGAATACTGCAACCAGCTGCCGGTGCATCCGCGCCACCCCTATGGCGGCGAGCTGGTGTTCACCGCCTTCTCCGGCTCGCACCAAGACGCGATCAAGAAGGGCTTCGCGGCCATGGAGAAGAGCAACAGCGGGCTGTGGGAGGTGCCGTATCTGCCGATCGACCCGCAGGACATCGGCTGCAGCTACGAGGCGGTGATCCGCGTCAACAGCCAGTCCGGCAAGGGCGGCGTCGCCTATCTGCTGCTGGCCGACCACGGCCTCGACCTGCCGCGCAAGCTGCAGGTGGAGTTCAGCCAGGTGATCCAGAAGCTGGCCGACGAGACCGGCAAGGAGATCTCGTCCAAGGTGATCTGGCACGAGTTCGAGCAGGAGTACCTGACCCCCGGCCGGGTCGAGGTGACCGGCCACACCACGCTGCCGACCGGCCGCGGCGAGCGCCACATCGAGGCGCAGGTCAGGATCGACGGGGTGGAGAAGACCATCCGGGGCGAGGGCAACGGCCCGCTCAACGCCTTCGTCGACGCGCTCCGCCGCGAGACCGGGGTCGATGTCGACATCGCCGACTACCGCGAGCACGCCCTGCGCAGCGGCTCCGATTCCGCCGCCGCGACCTATGTCGAGGCGCGGGTCGGGGGCAGGACCCTGTTCGGCGTCGGCATCGACAGCAACATCGTCATGGCCTCGCTCAAGGCCGTGGCCAGCGCGGTCAACCGCGGCGTCCGCAAGGGCGCCGCCTGAGGCTCGGGCCTGCCGGGTCCGCAGTGGCGGACCCGGATCGGGTCGCCGGGCGTTGTGCGTGACGCGGCGGCAGATGCCGGCGCGGTGACCCGAGGAGGAAACCATGCCGCAGCTTCGACCCGAGGACCTTTCGGCCGACGAACGCGACGCCCTGGGGCGCATCCACCGCCACGAGAGCGGTGTCGCCGATCCCGTGCGCCTGGGCCTGCAGGCCCGCGGCCTGATCGAGGAACGGCAGGGCAAATGGGCGCTGACCAATGACGGCAGCGTCCTGCTGGCCACCATCGGGCTGGGCAAGCTCGACACCTAGCCGACCGCTGCTCCGGCCAGCCGGAAGAACCGAACACGGCGCGGGCGACCCGCCGCTCCAGCGGCCGCGAGTCGTCTCGCCGTGCTCGCCGGCCGCGTCGACCATGCTGCGGAGGCTGGCCAGCCCATCGGCAAGGCGCCGGGATCGAAAAACCGATCCAGACGCAACGAAACGCTATCCCTGCGAAAGATTTTAAGGTGAAATCTGATCAGGGAGGAGACGCCTGAACGCAGACGACATGCGGAGGGCGGCTCGTGGCGGACATCGTGCTGATCAACCCGCGGTTCGAGACCTCGTATTGGGGGCTCGAGCACGCGATACGCTTTCTTGACGCCAAGGCCTTGCTGCCGGTGGCGAGCCTGCCGCTGCTCGCGGCCCTGACGCCGCCCGGGCACCGGATCACCCTGATCGACGAGAATGTCGAGGAGATCGATTTCGACCGCTGCGCCAGGGCCGACATCGTCGGCCTCACCGGCATGAACGTGCAGCGCCTGCGCATGCGGTCGATCCTGGTCGAGCTGAGGCGGCGCGGCGTCTTCACCGTGGTCGGCGGCGCCTGGGCGACGGTGCAGGAGGATGATTTCAAAGATCTCGCCGATGTGATCTTCATCGGCGAATCCGAGGAAACCTGGCCACGCTTTCTCGCCGAATGGGGCGAAGGCCACCATCAGCGGCGCTACGAGCAGGCCGAGCGCACCGACATGGCGACGGTCCCGCCGCCGCGGCTGGATCTGCTGCCGATGAACAAGTATGCGCTGGGCAGCGTGCAGTTTTCGCGCGGCTGTCCCTTCGCCTGCGAATTCTGCGACATCATCGTCACCTTCGGCCGCCGGCCGCGGATCAAGACCTCGGCGCAGGTGATCGCCGAGCTGGAAGGCCTGATGGCCGCCGGCAAGCGCACCGCCTTCATCGTCGATGACAACCTGATCGGCAACAAGAAGGCGGTGAAGGCGCTGCTGCGCGACCTCATCGCCTGGCAGCAGGCCAATCTCTGCCCGATGACCTTCTCGACCGAGGCGTCGATCGACCTCGCCGAGGACCCGGAGCTGATGCAGCTGATGGCGGACGCCAACATCACCCAGGTCTTCATCGGCATCGAGACCGTCAACGAGGACGCGCTGCGCGAGACCCGGAAGATCCAGAACCTGCAGGACCGCTCGGGCACCATGCTGCAGAAGGTGCATCGCATCCAGGAGGCCGGCATCGAGGTCTGGTGCGGCCTGATCCTCGGCTTCGATCACGACGACCCGGGCATCTTCGCCGCCCAGCAGCGCTTCGTGCAGGAGGCCCGGATCGTCCACGCCATGGTCAACATGCTGGTGGCGATCCCCCGGACGCCGCTCTATAAGCGGCTCGAGGCGGAGGGGCGGCTCGACCTGTCCGCCAGCTTCGAGGGGATGGGGGAGTTCGGCACCAACATCCTGCCGCGGGGCTTCAGCCGGGACGCGCTGCGCCAGGGCTATGTCGCGCTGATGCGCGACCTCTACGCGCCCGCGGCCTATTTCGACCGGGTCGATTCGCTCTATCTCGGCCTGGGCATGACGCCCGGGCGCGTCAAGGCCCGGGCCCTCTCCCGCCGGCCGAAGCTGTGGCTGAGGACCAATGCGCGGCTGCTGCTCGAAGCCGTCGCCATCCTCACCCTGCTGACGCGCGGCGTCCCCGATCCGGAGCTGCGCCGCGAGTACCGCCGCCGCATGCTGCGCGTGCTCTGGCGCCGGCGCAGCCCATCCGTGCTGCAGCAATACGCGATCAAATGCGCCATGCACTTCCATGTGCACACCATGGTGCAGCAGATGCTGGCTCAGCCGCAGCCCAAGGCCGAGATCGAGGCGGCAGCGGTGCCCGACGTGGCCGCCTGACGGCGGCTTACGCCCGCCTGACCAGCTCCCGCATCGGCGCCGCGTCGGCGCTGCCGGGGAAGATGACGCGGTCCAGCGCGTCCTCCGGCAGGCCGAGATGGTCGCGGAACACGCCCTTGGCCACGGCGCGCAGATCCATGGTCGGGGCCAGGTCGCGGCCTTGGTACAGCCGGTCGCCCGCCAGACCCGGCCAGTCGGCCAGCACCCTTCCGCCATGCACCGCGCCGCCGGCCAGGAAGGCGACCGAGCCGGTGCCGTGGTCGGTGCCGCCGGAGCCGTTGGCCGCGGCGGTGCGGCCGAACTCCGTCACCGTCAGGATCGCGGTCTGCCGCCAGGCGTCGCCCAGCCCGGCGCGCAGCGCCTGCAGCGTCGCGGCATAGGCGGCCAGCAGCCGGTCCAGCCGCTTGACCTGCTGCACATGGGTGTCCCAGCCATACAGCTCCATCACCGCGATGCGCGAGCCCGTGGGGTCGGCCAGGAACCGGCCGGCCGCCTCGGCCAGCTGCAGATCGGCCCCGGCCGCGGCCGGAGCCATGCCGCCGGCCATCACGCCCTGGGCGGGCATGGCCGGGCCTGAGGCAGAAGCGATCTGCACCATGCCCTGGATCTGCCGGCCGAAGGCGGTGGTGTCGAGGCCGGAGGCATAGGCGGCGTGCAGCGCCGGGTCCTGGTCGTACAGCCGGGCCACCAGGTCGGGAAAGCCCGGCGGCAGGGTGGCCGGCCTGTCTGGCAGCCAGGAGGTCACCGGCGTGGTGCCGCGCAGCACCAGCGGGATGTCCTCGGCGAAGGCGATGCCGAAGCGGCGGTCGGTGGCGCCGATCAGGCCCAGCGTGCGGTTCAGCCAGCCGTCGCGGGTGCCGTCCAGCCGGGCGGCGCCGGTCTCCAGCAGATCCTGCCCGTCGAAATGCGACCGGTCGCGATAGGGCGAGGCGACGGCGTGCAGCGGCAGGAAGCTGCCCTCGGCGTACCAGTCCTTCAAGGAGGCCAAGCCGGGATGCAGGGCGAAGCGCCCGTCCAAATCGACCATGCCGCCATCCTGGCCGGGGTCGGGCGGCACCAGCGCGCCGCGCAGCGCCCGCAGGTCGGGGTCGGCATAGGGCGGCATCGCCGCCAGCCCGTCCAGCGCGCCGCGCAGGATGATCAGCACGAAGCGCTGCTCGATCGGCGCCTTGGCCAGCAGCAGCCGGGCCGGCAGCATCGTCGCCGCGGCCGTGGCCGCGAAGCCGCCGAGAAGATGGCGTCGGGTCAGATCCATCGTCTCACCTCCTCTGGAATTCCGGGCTCAGCAAGGCCAGGGCCATGCCCTCGCGCTGGCTCGGCGCGCCGCGCAGCACGGCCTTGGTCTGCTCCGACAGGGTCGGGCCCAGCAGGGCCTCGACGAAGGGCAGGGGCGACTGGTCGGCGACGAGGCGCGGGATCACCTGATAGCTCCATTCGATCCGTTCCATCACCAGCCCCGGCGCCAGCCAGTCCGATTCGCGGTCCGGCCAACCCTGCGGCGACGGCGCATCGTAGACCTTCTGGCCCAGCCGGCGGGTCCAGTTCACCGCTGCCGTCCCGACCTCGGTCAGGTCGAAGCCGCGCGCGGCCGAGACCACGAGGTCGAGCGGCGACTTGAACTTGCTCCGCACCGGCCACCAGGCTTCGGGGCTGTCGATCAGCGCCTCGGACACCGCGGCCAGGTCGCCTTCGGTGTCCAGGAAGGACTTGGCCAGGCGGTCGACCGCGGCCTGCGGCGGGTCGTCGGCGATGAAGTGGCGGGCCAGCTGGGTGGCGATGTGCCGGGCCGTGGACGGATGCGCCGCCAGGGCGTCCAAGGCCGCCTCGCCCTCGGCCTGCCCGGCCTGGGGATAGGTCTGGCCCAGGAAGGTCTTCGGCCCGGGCTCGTGGCCGCCCGGGCGGAAGGCGAAGACGGTGCCCGGCGGGTCCTTGGCGCGGCCGGGCGTCCAGCCGGTCAGGATCATCGCCAGGGCCCGCACGTCGGCCTGGGTATAGCCGCCGTCGACGCCCAGCGTGTGCAGCTCCATCAGCTCCCGCCCCAGATTCTCGTTCAGGCCCAGGCCGGCCTGCTTGCCGCCCTTCGAGTTCGGCCCGACCGAGCGGGCATTGTCGAGATAGAACAGCATCGCCGGGTGCTTCACCACCGCGCCCAGCAGGTCGCGGAACTTGCCTGTCGCATAGGGGCGGATCGCCTCGTTCTCATAGGCGCCGCCGAACGGGATGACGTAGCTCTGGACGTAGGCGACGGTGAAGTGGTTGGTCCAGAACTTGACCAGCCGCTCGCGGAACGGCGTGTCGCTGGCCACCGCCGACTGGATATGCGCCACACGGTCGCGGTCGCGCAGCACCCGCGCCTCCTCCTGGTGCGGCTTGCGGCTGTCCTCGTCCGGCGCCGACTGCACCGCGATCAGGATCGCCAGCCCGGCCTTGGTCAGCGGCAGGTCGCCGGCCGGCGCCACCGGCTGGCGGATCTGCGCCCGCAGCCAGTCCCAGGGGTTGTCGGCGAGGGTCTCGAGCTGTCCCGGCCGGGCGCCGAAGCCGAAGCGATTCGCGGCGATCGCCGCCTGGACGAGAGACATGGTTCTCCGTCTCCGCACTCGAACGGCCCCTCCGGCCTCTGCACGGCAGGGCGGCGGGATTCCGTCGGCCGGCGTCGTTCCGGTGGGAGCGCGCCGCCGTTGCGTCCGGTTCACTGACGTGCTGATTAAGGTAGGGTCCAATCCGCAGCAGGGCGAGGGTGTCGGGCGATGGGGACGGTTGGTCGCAGGGCGCGTGAGGCGCGCATCGAGGCGGATGGCGTGGCGGCAGCGGCGGCGGATCGGCTGCGCCTGCTCAAGGCGCTGGAGAAGAAGATCCTCTGGCTTTCCGCCTGGACGATCCACAACGCCAACCACCTGCGGCCCAGCCCGGACGGGCTCAAGGTCGGCGGCCACCAGGCCTCCTCCGCCTCGCTGGTCACGGTGATGACCGCGCTGTATCTCGACGTGCTGCGGCCGCGCGACCGGGTGGCGGTGAAGCCGCATGCCAGCCCGGTGTTCCATGCCATCCAGTACCTGCTGGGCCAGCAGACCCGCGAGAATCTCGAGGCCTTCCGCTCGCTCGGCGGGGCCCAGTCCTACCCGTCGCGCACCAAGGACGCCGACGACGTCGACTTCTCCACCGGCTCGGTCGGGCTCGGCGTCGCCATGACGCTGTTCGCCTCGATCGCCCAGGACTATGTCGCGCTGAAGGAATGGGGCCGCGAGGCCAAGGCCGGCGGTCGCATGATCGCCCTGATGGGCGACGCCGAGCTGGACGAGGGCAACATCTACGAGGCCATGCTCGAAGGCTGGAAGCACGACGTCCGCAATGTCTGGTGGGTGATCGACTACAACCGCCAGAGCCTCGATTCGATCGTCACCGAGCGGCTGTTCGCCCGCATCGACAAGCTGTTCGAGAACATGGGCTGGCGGGTGGTGACGCTGAAATACGGCGGGCTGCTGGAGGCCGCGTTCCGCCGCCCGGGCGGCGAGGCGCTGCGGCGCTGGATCGACGAATGCCCGAACCCGCTCTACTCGGCCCTGGTGTACCAGGGCGGCGCGGCCTGGCGCCGGCAGCTCTTGGCCGATATCGGCGGCATAGCGGGCATCCCCGAGCTGCTGGCCGACCATGACGATGCGGCGCTGGCGGCGCTGATGACCAACCTGGCCGGCCACGACATGGAATCGGTGCTGGCCGCCTTCCGCGGCATCACGGACGACGTGCCGACGGTGTTCATCGCCTACACCATCAAGGGCTTCGGCCTGCCCTTCGCCGGCCACAAGGACAACCATTCCGGCCTGATGAACCCGGACCAGATGGCGGCGTTCCAGACCAGCCAGGGCGTGCCCGAGGGGCGGGAGTGGGAGCCCTTCGCCGGCATCGACGACCTGGCCGACGAGCTGCGCGCCTTCCTCGCCGACGTGCCCTTCGCCGCCGAGGGGCGGCGGCGCTATGAGGCGGCGCGGATCCCGGTGCCGCGCGACCTCGACGTCGCCCTGGCCGAGACCATGTCGACCCAGGAGGGCTTCGGCCGGATCATGGGCGAGCTGGCCAAGCGCGAGGACATGCTGGCCGAGCGGGTGGTCACCACCTCGCCCGACGTCACCGTCTCGACCAATCTCGGCGGCTGGGTGAACCGCCGCGGCATCTTCGACCGCCACGGCCGTGCCGACGTGTTCAAGGAGCAGAAGGTGGTCTCGGCCCAGCGCTGGGGCATGTCGCCGGACGGCCAGCATGTCGAGCTGGGCATCGCCGAGAACAACCTGTTCATCAACCTCGCCGCGCTCGGCCTGACCCATTCGCTGTTCGGCGAGCGGCTGCTGCCGGTCGGCACCCTGTACGACCCGTTCATCGCCCGCGGCCTCGATGCGCTGAACTACGCCTGCTACCAGGATGCCCGCTTCATGCTGGTGGCGACGCCGTCCGGCCTGACCCTGGCGCCGGAGGGCGGGGCGCACCAGTCGATCAGCTCGCCCCTGATCGGCATGGCCCAGGACGGCCTGGCCAGCTTCGAGCCGGCCTATGTCGACGAGCTGGCGGCGGTGATGGCCTGGGGCTTCGACTACATGCAGCGTGACGGCTCCGACCCGGCGACCGGCGACTGGGTGCGCGACCACGATGGCGGCTCGGTCTATCTCCGTCTGTCGACCCGGCCGCTGGAGCAGCCGAAGCGCGAGATGACCGAGGATCTGCGCCAGGCGGTGATCGCCGGCGGCTACTGGCTGCGCGAGCCGGCACCCGGCGCGTCTCTGGCCATCGTCTATACGGGGGCCGTGGCGCCGGAGGCGATCGCCGCCTTCGAGCAGGTGCTGGAGGACATCCCCGGCGCCGGCCTCCTGGCCGTGACCTCGGCCGACCGCCTCAACGCCGGCTGGCATGCCGAACTGGCGGCGGTGCGCGCCGGCCATCCGGTCGAGCCCTGCCTGGCCCGCCGGCTGCTGGCGCCGCTGGCGCCGGACGCGGTGCTGGTGACGGTGCTGGACGGACACCCGGCGACGCTGTCCTGGCTCGGCGGCGTGCACGGCCACCGGGTCAAGCCGCTCGGCGTCGAGCATTTCGGCCAGTCCGGCACGATCCCGCAGCTCTACCGCAAATACGGAATCGACGCCGACGCCATTCTCGACGCCTGCGCCGCGGCCCTGCTGGGGCGGTGAGCCGCTAAACGTCCATCCCGACCCGGCCCAGCGCCTCGATCTCGATGGCGATTCGGGCGCCGGGGGCGGGCCACTGGGTCTGCATCAGGCTGCCGAGCAGCACGATCTCGCCGGCCGAGAGGCCCCGGCCGCGGCGGGCCAGGGTGGCGGACAGCCAGGCCAGGGCCGCCAGCGGGTGGCCGAGCACGTCGCGGCCATGGCCGCGTCCGACCTCGGTGCCGTCGACCAGCATCCGGCCGGACAGGGCGGCCAGGTCCAGGCCGCGCCAGTCGGCGACCGGCGGGCCCAGCACGCAGCCGGCCTGGAAGAAGTCGTCGGCCAGCAGGGTCGGCGCGCCCAGCGCGGCGAAATCGGCGTAGCGGTCGTCGACCACCTCGATCGCCGGCAGCACCGCGTCGACCGCCGCCGCCAAGGCATCGCGGCCGTGCTCGCCCGGCGGCAGGTCTCGGCCGATGCGGACCGCGATCTCGCATTCGACACCGACCCGGTGATGCGCCGCCGCCGGGAAGCGGCCGGGACTCGTCTGGATGCTCGCCCGGAAGATGCCGCCCTCGCAGGGCTCCGGGATGCCGAGGAAGCGCTGCATCACCGGGGTGGTGCAGCCGATCTTCCAGCCGATCCGCGGCCCCAGCCGGGCGGATAGCCGCTCATGCACCGCATCCTGCAGCCGGCGCGCGGCGGCCAGGTCGGCCGGGCGCAGCGCCTCGGGCAGGCCGGGGAAGGCGCTGGGTTGCAGGCGGTGGTCGGCCAAAATCCTGGCGGCAGCATGGAGATCGATTGCCATCGCGCACTCCATTGGTCGGGCTTTTATCCTCATGCTACGCTCATTCGTCGGACAAGAGGGAGGATGCCATGGCCGGGGTGCTGCTCGTCACCGGCGCCGGACGGGGAATCGGCGCCGCCATCGCCCGCCTGGGCGCGGCCCGGGGCTGGCGCGTCGCGGTCAATTACGGCCGGTCGCGCGCGGCGGCGGAGGCGCTGGTGGCGGAGATCGCGGCGGCCGGCGGCGAGGCCGCGGCGTTCGCCGCCGATGTCGGCGACAGCGCCGCGGTGACGGCGATGTTCGCGGCGATCGACCGGGCGCTCGGCCCGGTCACCGCGCTGGTCAACAACGCCGGGGTGATCGGCCCGGTGACCCGAATCGACGCGCTGGACGACCCGCAGGGGCTGGCCGCGGTCTACGCCACCAATGTCTTCAGCCTGTTCTACTGCAGCCGCGAGGCGATCCGCCGGATGTCGCGGCGCCAGGGCGGGCCGGGCGGCGTGATCGTCAACATCTCCTCGGTCGCGGCCCGCCATGGCGGGCTGCCGCAGGAGGTGGCCTATGCCTCGTCCAAGGGCGCGGTCGATTCGTTCACCACCGGCCTGGCGCGGGAGGTGGCGGCCGACGGCATCCGCGTCGTCGGCCTGCGCCCGGGCCTGACCGACACCGACATCAACGACGACCATGTCGGCGGCAAGACCGTGCTCGGTGCCGTCGCGCCGACCATCCCGATCGGCCGCATCGGCCGGCCGGAGGAGATCGCCGAGGCCGTTCTGTTCCTGCTGTCCGACGCCGCCTCATACATGACGGCGACCACGATCGACGTGTCGGGGGGGCGCTGACACCCCTCTTTTTTGTCAAATCATTGCAACGCGGGAGATTTCGGCGACAATGGGCCAGGATCCAAAGAAGGTCGAAGACCGCGGCATGAAGAAAAACGGGTATCCTTCCGCCGGCCTGCATGGCCGGGTGGTCCACGATATCGGAGCCCGGATCGTATCCGGCCAAATTCCCCCGGGAGACACGTTGCCGAGCGAAGGCGAGCTGGCCGAGACCTACGGCGCCAGCCGCTCGGCGATCCGCGAGGCGGTGAAGGTGCTGGCGGCCAAGGGGCTGGTCGAGCCGCGGCGCCGCTCCGGCACCCGGGTGCGGCCGCGCGAGGCGTGGAACCTGCTCGACCCCGACATCCTCGGCTGGCATTCGCCCGAGGCACTGATCCCCAGCTTCCGGCGCGACCTGGTCGAGCTGCGCTGGGCGATCGAGCCGGCGGCGGCGGAGCTGGCGGCCCGGCGGTCGCAGCCGGAGGACCGGGCGCTGATCCAGGAGGCGCTGGACGAGATGGAGAAGGCGGGCGAGGACCCGAACGCCTTCTACAGCGCCGATGTCCGCTTCCACCTCGCCGTCTTCGCCGCCAGCCGCAACGCGCTGATCGAGCGGCTCAGCACCATCCTCGGGCCGCTGCTGACCATGAGCTTCCAGGCCCAGGCGCGGCGCAACCGGGCCTTCCCGTTGGCGGTCGGCGACCACCGCGCGGTCTATGAGGGCATCGCCGCGGGCGACGCCCGGGCGGCGCGCAAGGCGATGCAGTTCATCATGAACCAGAGCGCCCGCGAGCTGGAGGCCGCCAGCCCGGAGACAGCCATCGCCGCCGACGCGCCCGCCTGATCGAGACCGGCGGCGCGGGTTGCCAGCGCCGCCGTCCTCCGCGACAATCGCGGCCGGCCGGGCGCGATCCAGCGCCGTGCCCGAATCATAACAATCGAATCATCGAACGATCGATAGAGGGGGAGACGCATGACGACGCTGCATGGCCTGGTCCGACGAACCGTCCTGCTCGCGGGCCTGGCGGCCTGCTTCGCGTTGCCGGCCGGCATGGTTTCGGCGGCCGACGCCTTCCCGTCGCGGACGGTGACGCTGGTGGTGCCGTTCGCGGCCGGCGGCTCGACCGACCTGATCGCCCGCATCATCGCCGAGAAGATGACCGAGGATCTCGGCCAGACCGTGATCGTCGAGAACAAGGCCGGGGCCGGCGGCAACATCGGCGCCGATGCGGTCGCCAAGGCCGATCCGGACGGCTACACCATCCTGATGGGCACGATCGCGACCCATGCGCTGAACCCCGCGGTCATGAAGCAGATGCCCTATGACCCGGTGAAGGATTTCGCGCCGGTCTCGCTGCTGGTGCTGGTGCCGAACGTGCTCGAGGTCAACCCCGAGGTGCCGGCCAAGACGGTGCAGGAGCTGATCGCGCTGTTGAAGGCGAAGCCGGGCGAATACAGCTACGCCTCCTCCGGCATCGGCACGCCGCTGCACCTGTCGGGCGAGCTGTTCAAGAGCCTCGCCGGGGTCGACATGATCCATGTCCCCTATCGCGGCGCCGGGCCGGCGCTGAACGACGTGGTGGCGAACCAGGTGCCGATCATGTTCGACAACCTGCCGTCCTCGACCCAGTTCATCAAGGCGGGCACGCTGCGGGCGCTGGCGGTCACCACCAAGACCCGCTCGGCCAGCTTCCCCGACCTGCCGACGATGGAGGAGGCGGGGGTGCCGGGCTACGAGACCTACACCTGGAACGCGATCTTTGCCCCGGCCGGCACGCCGCAGGCGGTGATCGACCGGCTGAACGCCGCGGCGGTCAAGGCGGTGAAGGACCCGTCCACGCAGCCGCGCCTGGCCGATCTCAGCGCCACCGTGGTCGGCTCCACCCCGGACGAGCTGGCCAAGCATGTGGTGGCCGAGATGGCGAAATGGGCCCCGATCGTCGAGGCCTCCGGCGCCGCCGACTCACAATAACCATCTGACAGGGGTTCCGCCGATGCCGATCGACACCCGCCGCCTGGGGCGCACCGAACTCGAGGTGACCACGCTCGGCTTCGGCACGGCGGCGCTCGGCGAGCTCTTCGTCACGGTGCCGGAGCCCCAGGCCCATGCCACGCTGCAGGCGGCCTGGGATGCCGGCATCCGCTATTTCGACACCGCCCCCTGGTACGGGCTCGGCCTGGCCGAGCACCGGCTGGGCAGCTTCCTGCACGGCCAGACGCGCGGTGACTTCCGCGTCTCCAGCAAGGTCGGGCGCTGGCTCAAGCCGTCGCCCGACCCGGAGCATTTCCACTCCGAGAAATGGGCCGGCGGCCTGCCCTTCGATGTCGTCTTCGACTACGGCTATGACGGCATCATGCGGGCGATGGAGCAGATCTGGGCGCGGCTGACCCTGCCGCGGATCGACCTGCTGCTGATCCACGA
Organism: Inquilinus sp. CA228; assembly: GCF_052078665.1. Taxonomy (NCBI): domain Bacteria; kingdom Pseudomonadati; phylum Pseudomonadota; class Alphaproteobacteria; order Rhodospirillales; family Rhodospirillaceae; genus Inquilinus; species Inquilinus sp. CA228. The sequence goes on from NZ_JBQJIK010000001.1 coordinate 47,883, forward strand.
CCTCGACCTGCTGCACCATCCCACCGACGCCCGGGTGCGGGCGCATCTCGACCGGCTCTCCGCCTCCGGCTGGCGGGCGCTGGAGCAGCTGAAATCCTCCGGCGTGATCGGCGCGGTCGGCGCCGGCATCAACGTCATGGGCATGATCCCGCGGCTGCTCGACGCCGCCGATCTCGACGCCTTCCTGGTGGCGATGCCCTACACGCTGATGGACCAGGAGCCGCTGGCGGAGGAGTTCCCGCTGTGCCAGCGGCACGGCGCCGGCATCGTCATCGGCGGCGTCTTCGCCTCCGGCATCCTCGCCACCGGCCCGGTCGCGGGCGCCAAATACGCCTATCGCGACGCGACGCCGGAGGAGTTGGAGCGCTGCCGGCGGATCGAGCGGGTCTGCGCCGCGCATGGCGTGCCCTTGGCCGCGGCGGCGCTGCAGTTCCCGCTCGGCCACCCCAGCGTCGCCTCGGTGATCCCGGGCGCGCTGTCGCCCGACCAGGTCACGCGCAACGTCGAGAATTTCCGCTACCCGATCCCCGCCGGGCTGTGGTCGGATCTGAAATCCGAAAGCTTGATTCGCGCCGACGCGCCGACCCCGTGAGCGGGCCCCGGCCGTAAGCCGGGAAGGGGTTGTTTCAATGCGGGTGGCGTCGATCGGCGAGTGCATGATCGAGATCGCGGTGAAGCCGGGCGGCGACGCCCAGCTGGCCAGCGGCGGGGACACGCTGAACACCGCGGTGTATCTGGCCCGCCAGGGCGTCGCGGTCGACTACGTCACCGCCCTGGGCGACGACCCGTACAGCGACGAGATGCTGGCCCGCTGGCAGGCGGAAGGGGTGGGGACGGGGCTGGTGCCGCGCCTGCCCGGCCGGGTGCCGGGCCTCTATATGATCCGCACCGACGACAAGGGCGAGCGGACCTTCCATTACTGGCGCGACCGGGCGCCGGCGCGCGAGGTGTTCGAGCTGCCGGGCGCTGAGGAGCTGGCCGAAACGCTGGCCGGCTACGATCTGCTCTATTTCTCCGGCATCACCCTGTCGCTGTACAGCGACCGCGGCCGCGACGCCTTCCACGCGGCGCTGTCGGCGGCCAAGGCGAAGGGCGCGCGCATCGCCTTCGACGGCAACTACCGGCCGCGCGGCTGGCCCGACAAGGCCCGGGCGCAGGCGGTGTTCGCCCGGTTCCTGGCGCTGGCCAGCCACGCTTTGCCGACCTTCGACGACGAGCAGGCGCTGTTCGGCGATGCCGACCCGCAGGCGACCATCGCCCGGCTGCGCGGCTACGGCGTCGGCGAGATCGTGGTGAAGTGCGGCGGCGAGGGCTGCCACATCGCCACGGCCGAAGGCGTGACGACGGTGCCGGTGCCGCGGGTGGTGACCCCGGTCGACACCACCGCGGCGGGCGACAGCTTCAACGCCGGCTACCTGGCCGGCCGCTTCGCCGGGCTGGATCCGGCCGCCTCGGCACTGCGCGGCCACCGCCTGGCGGCGGCGGTGATCGGCCACCGCGGCGCCGTGGTGCCGCGCGATGCCATGCCGGACTTCGCCCGGGGCCCCGCCGCGTGATCTTCGGTTCTCGTCCAGCCGCCGCAATTTGCTAAGGTGCGGCGCAACCTGAATGTCCCGCTGACCGATCGAGATCCGCCATGACCGTCGACGCCATCATCGCCCGCGCCCCGATCATCCCTGTGCTGACCGTCGAGACGGTGGCGGCGGCGGTGCCGCTGGCTCGCGCCCTGGTCGAGGGCGGCCTGCCGGTGCTGGAGGTGACGCTGCGCACCAAGGTCGCGCTCGAGGTCATCGCCGCCATGGCGGCGGAGGTGCCGGACGCGATCGTCGGCGCCGGCACCGTGCTGTCGCCGGCCGATCTCGAGGCCTCGCGCCGCGCCGGCGCCGTGTTCGGCGTCAGCCCCGGCCTGACCCCGGCCCTGGCGCGGGCGGCGGAGGGCTTCCCGTTCCTGCCCGGCGCGGTGACGCCGTCGGAGATCATGGCGGCGTGCGATCTCGGCTACGGCGTGCTCAAATTCTTCCCGGCCGAGATCTATGGCGGCCAGTCGGCGCTGGCGGCCCTGGCCGGCCCCTTCGCCGGCATGCGCTTCTGCCCGACCGGCGGTGTCCGCGAATCCAACCTGCGGGCCTATCTGTCGCTGCCGAACGTCGCCGTGGTCGGCGGCACCTGGATCGCCGGCAAGACCGAGGTGGCGGCGCGTGACTGGGCGGCGGTGACCGCCCGCGCCCGCCGCGCCGTGGCCATCGCCCGGGGCGAGGAGGAGGCGTGACCGAGGCGCCGGTCTTCACCCTCCGGGCGGGCCGGATCGAGGATGCGGCGGGGGTGACTGAGCTGCACAGCCAGTCGCGCTTCCGCTGGGGTACGCTGCGCCCGCGCTATCCGTCGCTCGACGCGGTGCGGAAATGGCTGGAGACCCGGTCGCTCGACAATCCCTACATCGTCGCCGAGGCGGAAGGCCGGATCATCGGCGATGCCGGACTCGAGCTCGGCAAGGGCCGCCGGGCCCATGCGGCGGAGCTCGGCATGGGCGTGCACGACGCTTGGCAGGGCCGCGGCGTCGGCACGGCCCTCCTGGCCGCGGTGATCGACACTGCCGACAACTGGATGAACCTGAAGCGGCTCGAGCTCACGGTCTGGACCGACAACGCGCCGGCCCTGGCGCTCTACCGCAAGTTCGGCTTCGTCGAGGAAGGCGTGCTGCGCGCCTATGCCTATCGCGACGGCGCCTATGTCGACGCCCTGGCGATGGCTCGGCTGCGCGGGATCGGGTAGTCCGTCCGGACCCTAGCCCGGAAGCACGGCCACCGCCTCGACTTCGAACAGCATGGCGTCCAGCGCCAGGCGCGGCACCGGGATCAGCGTGCAGGTCGGCTTCTTCCCCGGCCCGAAGGTGTGTTCGAGCTCGGCGCCGAGGTCGTGCAGCTTCGCTTCCGTATGGTCCACGATCAGCACGGTCAGCTTGGCGACGTCGCGCGGGCCGGCGCCGGCGGCCTGCAGCGCGATGCGGAGATTGGCGAAGGCCTGCCGGACCTGCGCCCGGAAATCCGGTGAAAGCTCGGCCTTCTCGTTTTCCCCGCCCTGGCCGGCGACGAAGACGAGGCGTGTGCCGGCCGGGACCTCGGCCAGGTGGGAATCGCCATTGGCCGAGGGATCGTACAGGCCGGCGGGGTTGCTCAGGGTGAAGGCGGCGGCGTCGGTGGCGGCGGACATGGCGGGTCTCCGGTTCGAAGCGCTCCGGACATCAGGCCGGTTCCGGGCGCGTGGGGCGGGGTCGCAAAGTGATGGTCGCACCACTCCGCGCACACCCCCAAGACGATCGAAGCCGCCGTCCTGTGACTCGAAATCGATGGCCTGGCCGTGGCTCGACTACGGAACCCTCAATGCGCCGAGGCGGTGAAGCTGGGCTCGGCCAGGCCGCTCTGCTGCAGCTGGTCGACGATCTGCGCCTTCAGCCGCGCCAGCCCGGCCTCGTCGCCGCTCTCGGCGCGGGCCACCAGCACGTCCTGGGTGTTCGAGGCGCGCAGCAGCCACCAGCCGTCCGGCGTGGTCACCCGGGCGCCGTCGATGTCGTTCACATCGGCGCCGGACTGGCGCAGCCGGGCCATGACCTCGTCGATCACCGCGAACTTCCGGCTCTCATCGATCTGGAAGCGCACCTCGGGGGTCGAGACGGTGCTGGGGAAGGTGTCGCGCAGCGCCGCCAGCGTGCCGCCGCTGCGGCTGACCTGGGCCACCAGCCGCACGCCGCAATAGAGCGCGTCGTCGAAGCCGTACCATTTGTCGGCGAAGAAGATGTGGCCCGACATCTCGCCGGCCAGCGGCGAGTTCACCTCGGCCATCTTCGCCTTGATCAGCGAATGGCCGGTCTTCCACATCAGCGGCGTGCCGCCCAGCTTCGCGATCGCGTCGAACACGGTCTTGCTGGTCTTGACGTCGGCGATCACGGTGCCGCCGGGGTACCGCGGCAGCACGTCGATGGCATAGACCGCCACCAGCATGTCGCCCGGGATGATCCGGCCCTGGCCGTCGATGGCGCCGATGCGGTCGGCGTCGCCGTCGAAGGCGATGCCGAGATCGGCCTTCACCTCGGCCACCTTGGCCTGCAGCGCCACTAGGTTGTCCGGGATGGTCGGGTCCGGATGGTGGTTCGGGAAGCGGCCGTCGATCTCGTCGAACAGCAGGATGTGCTTGCCCGGCAGCGTCGCGGTCAGGCGGCGCAGCACCTCGCCGGCGGCGCCGTTGCCGTTGTCCCAGACCACGGTCAGGTCGCGGGTGCCGTCATAGTCGCGCAGCAGCCGCTCGACATAGAGGTCGCGCAGGTCGAGGTCGCTGACCTTGCCGTCGCCTTTCTCCAGGTCGCCGGCGGTGGCGAGGCGGCCGATCTCCAGGATCTGGTCGCCATATACCGGGCCGGAGCGCAGCACCATCTTGATGCCGTTGTAGTCCGGCGGGTTGTGCGACCCGGTGACCATCACCCCGGCATCGGCGTCCAGGTGCTTCTGGGCGAAATACAGCAGCGGCGTGGGGCCGAGCCCGACGCGCACCACCTCGACCCCGGTCGAGGCCAGGCCCTGGACCAGCGCCGCCTCCAGCTCCACCGAGCTCAGCCGGCCGTCATAGCCGACCACCACCTGCCGGCCGCCCTTGCGCCGGACGATGGTGCCGAAGGCGGCGCCCACGGCCCGATAATCCGCTGCGTTCAGCGTTTTGCCGATGACGCCGCGGATGTCGTATTCGCGCAGGACGGTGGGGTGGAAGCTGTGGGTCATGGTCGGGGTACGGTCCTCGGAAGGGTCTTGTGGTTTCAGCCGGCCGAGCCCGGAACCGGGCGGCCGATGCTGTGATAGTGGAAGCCGGCGGCCTGCATGTCCGCCGGCTTGTACACGTTGCGCAGGTCGACGAAGACTGGGCCGCCCATCAGCTTGATCATCCGCGCCGGGTCGAGGGCACGGAATTCGTTCCATTCGGTCAGCACCACGGCGCCGTCGGCGCCGTGCAGCGCCTCATAGGCGCCGGCCGCGTAGTCGATGTCGGTCAGCAGCTTGCGCGCCTCCTTCATCGCCGCCGGGTCGTAGGCGCGGATCTTGGCCCCGGCCCGCTGCAGCATCGGCACCACGGTCAGGCTCGGCGCGTCGCGCATGTCGTCGGTGTTCTGCTTGAAGGCGAGGCCGAGCACGGCGATGACCCGGCCGGCGACGCTGCCGCCGAAGGCGGCGATCACCCGCTCCGCCATCTCGGCCTTGCGCGCCTCGTTGACCTCGATGACGGTCTCGATCAGGTGCTGCGGGGCCCCGGCCTCGCGCGCGTTCTGCACGAAGGCCGCCGTGTCCTTGGGGAAGCAGGAACCGCCATAGCCCGGGCCGGGATGCAGGAACTTCGGCCCGATGCGGTTGTCCAGGCCGAGCGACCGGGCGACGTCATGGACATTGGCGCCGACCTGCTCGCACAGATTGGCGACCTCGTTGATGAAGGTGACCTTCATCGCCAGGAAGCTGTTGGCGGCGTATTTGATCAGCTCCGCCGTCTCCAGCGCCGTGGTCACGATCGGCCGCTCGATCAGGTACAGCGGCCGGTAGACGTCGGACAGGACCTTGCCGGCGCGCTCGCCTTCGGTGCCGATGACCACGCGGTCGGGCAGCATGAAGTCGCCGATCGCCGAGCCCTCGCGCAGGAATTCGGGGTTGGAGGCGATGTCGAAATCGGCGTCCGGCCGGACCTTGCGGATCGCCTCGGCGACCTTGCGGCCGGTGCCGACCGGCACCGTCGACTTGGTGACGACGACGGTGTAGCCGGTCAGCGCCCGGGCGATCTCCTCGGCCGCGGCGAAGACATAGGTCAGGTCGGCATGGCCGTTGCCGTGCCGGCTCGGCGTGCCGACGGCGATGAACACCGCATCGGCGCCGTCGACCGCCGCGGCCAGGTCGGTGGTGAAGGACAGCCGGCCCGCGCTTGCGTTCTTCGCCACCAGCACGTCGAGACCCGGCTCGTAGATCGGCATCTCGTTGCGCTTGAGCTGCTCGATCCGGCCGGGATCCTTGTCGACGCAGACGACGTCATGGCCGAATTCCGAGAAGCAGGCGCCGGAGACGAGGCCGACATAGCCGCTTCCGATCATCGCGATGCGCATAGGGCCGCGTACTCCAATAGTCCGCCGGTCGGGCCGGCCGGGTCACAGATAACGGGAAACCGCCTCGCGCAGGGCGGCGGACAGGTCCGGCCGGTCCAGCCCATAGGCCAGGTTGGCGGCGATGAAGCCGACCTTGTCGCCGCAGTCGAAGCGGTCGCCCTCGAAGCGCACGCCGTGGAAGGGCTGGCTGCCGATCAGCCGGGCCATCGCGTCGGTCAGCTGGATCTCGCCGCCGGCGCCGCGCTCCTGCCGGTCGAGATGGGTGAACACCTCCGGCTGCAGGATGTAGCGGCCGACGATCGACAGGTCGGACGGGGCGTCTTCGGCCTTCGGCTTCTCGACCAGGCCGGTAACCTCGGCCACCGTGCCGTCATCCTCGCCGACCGCCAGGATACCGTAGCGCGACGTCAACTGCTTCGGCACCTCGCGCACCGCGATCATGTTGCCGCCGCGGCCGGCATAGGCCTTGGTCATCTGGGCCAGCAGCGGGGTCCGGCACTTGAAGATCTCATCCGGCAGCAGCACCGCGAAGGGCCGGTTGCCGACCAGGTGGCGGGCGCACCAGACGGCGTGGCCGAGGCCCAGCGGCTGGGCCTGGCGGACGAAGCTGAACTGGCCGGGCGGCAGCTCGGCGTCGCGCGCCGCCTTCAGCTGCTCCGTCTTCTTGCGGGCCTCCAGCGAGGCGTAGAGCTCGGCATTCTCGTCGAAATGGTCCTCCAGCGCGGTCTTGCCGCGGCTGGAAACGAAGACGAACTCCTCGATCCCGGCGGCCTTGGCCTCTTCGACCGCGTATTGCAGCACCGGCTTGTCGACGACGCAGAGCATCTCCTTCGGCACCGCCTTGGTGGCGGGCAGCGACCGGGTGCCGAGCCCCGCGACGGGGAAGACGGCGACCTTGACGGGTTCAGACATGAAGGCCTTCTCTGAAACTCGGGACACCCGCTATGAACGCTTCACATCCTGCCTTGTGCCACAGAGCGGCGCGAAAGGGAAATCGGGCGGGTCCGGCCGTCACGGCAGCACGAGCGGCGCCAGATACTGCCGGATGTTGGCCTCGAACTGCCGGTCGAACTCGTTCATGCCGTCCTGCAGCAGGCCGGCCTCGGCGCGGCTCTGGTCGGCGGCGCTGGAGCCGTCGGTCACGGTGGTCGAGCGTTCGACCCGGACATCGGCATAGCCGCCGGTGGTGTTGCCGACCGGGCCGACCTCCAGCCGGGCGGCCAGCCGCAGGGTCAGCTTCAGCGACGGCTGGTCGCGGAACATCGCAGTGATCCCGCCCTGGGTGGCCAGCCGCTCCCGGGTCAGGCTGGCCTCCTGGATGATCAGCTGACCGGCACCGGCTGCAGGCCGGCGGCGCCCCAGCCGCGGATCGCCGCCGCCGGGCTCTGCGCCAATTGCGTCGCCGCCGGCAGCGTCGCCCGGTCGACCGTATCGATCCGGGCGACGTTCAGCCGGATCGGCGAGCGGCCGGCGAAGGACACCGGCGCCACGCTGGCCAGCTCCGGCCCGCCGCAGGCGGCGAGCAGCAGCAGGCCGGCGCCGGCAAACAGGCTGCGACGGGTCGGGTGGGGCATCGGATTCTCCGGTCAAGGACGGGTCAAACCCGGGGACGGCGATCCAGAAGGTCTCGAAGCCGCTCTGGGTGGCCCCTGGATTGCCGGGTCAAGCCCGGCAATGACAATATAAATTGAGCTCTACTTCTTCCACACCGCGAAGACCCTTAACCGGAATCGTTGGCCGAAGTTGGGCAGGGCCTCAGGCGGTGTAGAGCGCCGCGAGCTGGTCCCGGTCGAAATCGTAGCGGGTGTTGCAGAACTCGCAGGCGACCTCGACCCGGCCGTCGACGGCCAGGCTCTCGATCTCCGCCTTCGGCATCGACTTCAGCATCGACGCCACCCGCTCGCGCGAGCAGCGGCAGGAGAAGCGCATCGGCTGGGACGGGAAGACCCGGACGCCGTCCTCATTGTAGAGGCGGAACAGCAGCGCCTCGCCGGACAGCGCCGGCTGCGTCAACTCGTCATCGGTGGCGGAGCCGAGCAGCACCATGGCGCGGCGCCAGTCGTCCTCACGGTCGGTCGGCACCTGCTTGTCGGGATCGGGCAGGCGCTGCAGCATGATGCCGCCGCCGCGCCAGCCGGTCTCACCGTGCCGGACGGCAGAGCGCAGCCCGGCCTGCAACTGCTCGGACTGGCGGAAGTAATGCTGCGCGCATTCCCAAAGCGTCTCGCCGGACAGGTCGACGATGCCCTGGTAGCGCTCGGTGTCCTGGCCCTGGTCGACGGTGAAGGCCAGGTGGCCCTTGCCCAGCAGCGCCGGCACCGTGGTGGCGGTGCCGGTCAGACGGGACTCGTCGAACATGGCATTGGCGCGGACCGCGCCGTCGGCGGTGACGTCCGCCACCACCAGCCGCACCGGCCCGTCGCCCTTGGCCTGCAGGGTGAACACGCCCTCGTATTTCAGGGCGCTGGCCAGCAGCGCCGTCAGCACCACCGTCTCGGCCAGCAGATGGGCGACCGGCTCGGGATAGGCGTGGCGGGCGAGGATGTCGTCGAGCAGCGAGCCGAACCGGACCAGCCGGCCGCGCAGCCCCGACGCCTCGATCTGGAAGGGGAGGACGAGATCGTCCCCCCCAGTCGTCATCGCCATCGTCACTTGGCCTCCAGCGCCCCCAGGCACCACAGCAGGATGCCCTTCTGGGCGTGCAGGCGGTTCTCCGCCTCGTCCCAGACCACCGATTGCGGGCCGTCGATCACCCCGTCCGTCACCTCCTCGCCGCGATGGGCCGGCAGGCAATGCATGAACAGGGCGTCCGGCTTGGCCTGCGCCATCAGCCGCTCATCGACCTGGTAGGGCCGCAGCAGGTTGTGGCGCGACGGCGCGTCCTTGTCGCCCATCGACACCCAGGTGTCGGTGACCACCAGGTCGGCGCCGCGCACCGTGGTCTCCGGATCGGTGCCGACCGAGATGCGGGCGCCTTCGCGATGCGCCCACTGGATCAGGTCGGCCGGCGGCGACAGCTCGTCCGGGCAGGCCAGGCGCAGCTCGAAGTCGAACATGCCGGCGGCGCGGATCCAGGACCGGGCGACGTTGTTGCCGTCGCCGGTCCAGGCGGCGACGCGCCCGGCGATCGGCCCGCGCTTCTCCTCGAAGGTCATCACGTCGGCCATCAGCTGGCACGGATGGGTCTCGTCGGTCAGCCCGTTGATCACCGGCACGGTGGCGTTCTCGGCCATCTCGCGCAGCCGGTCCTCGTCCGAGGTCCGCAGCATGATGATGTCGACATAGCGCGACAGCACCCGGGCGGTGTCGCCGATGGTCTCGCCGCGGCCGAGCTGGATCTCGGTGCCGGTCAGCATCACCACCTCGCCGCCGAGCTGGCGCATGCCGACCTCGAACGAGACGCGGGTGCGGGTCGACGGCTTCTCGAAGATCAGCGCCAGGGTGCGGCCGGCCAGCGGCTTCGACGCGGCGCCGCGCGGATCGGTCTGCTTCAGTTCGATCGACCGGTCGATGATCCGGCGCAGATCGGACTTCGGCAGGTGGTGCAGGTCGGTGAAGTGCCGGATGTCAGCCATTCGCCACCGCCTTCGCCGCCCGCGCGGTGCACACCTTGTCGAAGATGGCGATGGCCTCGGCGATCTCCGCCGCGCCGATGGTCAGCGGCGGCAGGATGCGGACGACGTTCTCGCCGGCGCCGACGGTCAGCAGGCCGGCGGCGCGCAGATCGACGACGATCTCGTCGCTCGGCTGCACGCATTTCAGGCCCAGGATCAGGCCGGTGCCGCGCACCTCCTGCAGCACCGTCGGGTGGCGCTTCACCAGGGCCTCCAGCTCGGCCTTGAAGTGCTGGCCGGTGCGCTCGACCCCGGCGATGAAGCCGTCGGCCAGCACCACGTCCAGCACGGCGTTGCCGACCGCCATGGCCAGCGGGTTGCCGGCATAGGTCGAGCCATGGGTGCCCGGGGTCATGCCGCAGGCCGCCTCCTCGGTCGCCATGAAGGCGCCGAGCGGGAAGCCGCCGCCGATGCCCTTGGCGATGCACATCACATCCGGCGTGATCCCCGCCCATTCATGGGCGAAGAACTTGCCGGTGCGGCCGTAGCCGCACTGGATCTCGTCGAAGAACAGCAGCAGGCCGAACTCGTCGCAGACCCGGCGCAGCTCGCGCAGATATTCCGGGCTGGACACCTTGATGCCGCCCTCGCCGATGATCGGCTCGATGCAGATCGCGGCGGTCTCGTCGGTGATCACCGCGCGCAGCTCGTTCATGTTGCCCCAGGCGACCTGGTCGAAGCCGTCGACCAGCGGGCCGAAGCCCTTGATCAGCTTCTCGCCCTTGGCGGCGGAGATCGCGGCCAGAGTGCGGCCATGGAAGCTGGAGGTGACGGTGATGATCCGCCAGCGCTTCGGGTTGCCGCGGGTGTAGTGGTACTTGCGCACCAGCTTGGTGGCGCCTTCCCAGGCCTCGGCGCCGGAATTGGTGAAGAACACCGTGTCGGCGAAGGTGGCGTCGACCAGCCGCTGGGCCAGGCGCTCGCCGCCCGGAATCCGGTACAGGTTCGAGGTGTGCCACAGCTTGGCCGCCTGGTCCTGCAGCGTTTGCACCAGATGGGGATGGGAATGGCCCAGGGCGCAGACCCCGATCCCGGCGATCAGGTCCATGTATCGTCGCCCGTCGGTCCCGAACAGATACGCCCCTTCGCCCCGCTCGAAGGCGAGGTCGGCACGCGCATAGGTCGGCATCACGGCGGGAATCATGGACAGGCTCGCTGCGAGTGAGTCTCGGTCAGAGTCTCGTGGTTGCGGGAAGGAGGCGACTAAGCCCAGCTTATGCGGCGCTTGTCAACGCGCGCCCGTGCCGTTATAACGCGCGCTTCGCTCGGGTGGCGAGGCCGGGGTCCGATCCCCGGGGCATGCCCAACCACCCATCCATCGTCTTCCTTCGGAAGGACCGAAAATGCCCAAGATGAAGACCCATTCCAGCGCCAAGAAGCGCTTCCGGCTGACCGCCTCCGGCAAGGTCCGCTACAACTCGGCCTATCGCCGCCACCGCCTGCTGACCAAGACCAAGGCGGCCAAGGAGCGGAACCAGGGCACCAAGATCATGTGCGACGCCGACGCGACGAAGGTGAAGCGCTATCTCCTGGTCAACGGCTGAGCAGAGGAGCGCTGAGCAATGGCAAGAGTTTCCCGCGGCGTCACCAGCCACGCCCGCCACAAGAAGATCCTCAAGCTCGCCAAGGGCTATCGGGGCCGCGCTTCGACCAACTATCGCGTCGCGATCGAGAAGGTCGAGAAGGCGCTGCAATACGCCTACCGCGATCGCCGCAACAAGAAGCGCGATTTCCGCGGCCTGTGGATCCAGCGCATCAACGCCGGCGTGCGCGAGCACGGCCTGACCTATTCGAAGTTCATGCACGGCATCAAGCTGGCCGGCATCGACATCGACCGGAAGGTCATGTCCGACATCGCCACGCGCGAGCCGGAGTCGTTTAAGGCCTTGGTCGATCAGGCCCAGGCCGCGCTCAAGAACGCCGCTTGATCCCCTCCCGCCCCGGCGGGACAGGATAAAGCGAAAGGAAGCGGGGGTCGGGCCTGAGGGCTCGGCCCCTTTTTTCATGGCCGGTTGCCGGCCAAAGCCATCGAGGATTGCCAGGCGATGGAACAGGTAGAGACGCTGAAGCGCGACGTGGCCGCGGCGCTGGCCCAGGCCCCGGATCTCGCAGCCCTGGACGCCGTGCGGGTCGCGGCCTTGGGCAAGAAGGGCAGCCTGACCGGCCTGATGGCGGGTCTGCGTGACCTCGACCCCGAGGCGCGCAAGGCCTTCGGTGCCGCGCTGAACGTGGCCAAGAACGAGATCACCGCCCTGCTCGACGCCCGCAAGGCCGAGCTGGAGCGGGCGGCGCTGAACGCCCGGCTGGCGTGCGAGACGGTCGACGTCACCCAACCGGTGCGGCCGGAGCGGACCGGCCGGATCCACCCGATCAGCCAGACCCGCGACGAGATGATCGCGATCTTCGCCGAGATGGGCTTCACCGTCGCCGAAGGCCCGGACATCGAGGATGACTGGCACAACTTCACCGCGCTGAACATCCCGCCGGAGCATCCGGCGCGGCAGATGCACGACACCTTCTATCTGCCGGACCGGCCGGACGGGAAGGCGGCGGTGCTGCGCACCCACACCTCGCCGGTGCAGATCCGCACCATGCTGTCGCAGCAGCCGCCGATCCGCATCGTCGCGCCGGGCCGGACCTTCCGCTCGGACTACGACCAGACCCACACCCCGATGTTCCATCAGATCGAGGGGCTGGTGATCGACGAGGCCATCCATATGGGCCATCTGCGCGGCTGCCTGATCGAGTTCTGCCGCGCCTTCTTCGACGTGCCCGACCTGCCGCTCCGCTTCCGCCCCAGCTTCTTCCCGTTCACCGAGCCGTCGGCCGAGGTCGATATCGGCTGTTCGCGCAAGGGCGGCGAGCTGAAGCTGGGCAATTACGGCGACTGGCTCGAGATCCTCGGCTGCGGCATGGTCCATCCGAAGGTGCTGGAGGCGTGCGGCATCGACTCGACCCGGTATCAGGGCTTCGCCTTCGGCATGGGGATCGAGCGGCCGGCGATGCTGAAATACGGCATCCCCGACCTGCGCACCTTCTTCGAGGCCGATCTGCGCTGGCTGAAGCACTACGGCTTCGTGCCGCTCGACGTGCCTTCGCTGGCCACCGGCCTGACCCGCTAGACCGGCCCCCCTAGACCGCCTGCCGCAGCGAGACCGCGACCATGAAGCTGACCCTGTCCTGGCTCAAGGACCATCTCGACACCACGGCGTCTCTCGGCGAGATCACCGACGCGCTGACCAGCCTCGGCCTCGAGGTCGACGGCGTCGAGGACCCGGCCGCCGCCTTGACCCCCTTCACCATCGCCTATGTCAAATCGGCGGTGCAGCACCCGAACGCCGACCGGCTGCGGGTCTGCATCGTCGACACCGGCCGCGGCGAAGTGCAGGTGGTGTGCGGCGCGCCCAATGCCCGGACCGGCATGAAGGGCGTGTTCGCGCCGGCCGGCTCCTACATCCCCGGCACCAAGGTCGACCTCAAGGCCGGGATGATCCGCGGCGAGGCCTCGAACGGCATGCTGGTGTCGGAGCGCGAGCTCGGCCTGTCGGACGAGCATGACGGCATCATCGACCTGCCGGAGGACGCGCCGCTCGGCGCCGCCTTCGCCGCCTGGCGCGGCCTCGACGACCCTGTGATCGAGATCGGGCTGACCCCGGACCGGGCCGATTGCGCCGGCATCCGCGGCATCGCCCGCGACCTCGCCGCCGCCGGGCTCGGCACGCTGAAGCCGCTGGACGAGACGCCGGTGGCCGGCCGCTTCAGGACCGACCTGACCGTCGGCCTCGACTTCCCGGCCGACGCCGCCTCGGCCTGCCCGATATTCGCCGCCCGGGTATTCCGCGGCGTGAAGAACGGCCCCAGCCCGGCCTGGCTGCAGGCGCGGCTGAAGGCGATCGCGCTGCGGCCGATCTCGCTGCTGGTCGACATCACCAACTACTTCACCTTCGACCGCAACCGGCCGCTGCACGTCTTCGACCAGGGCAAGGTCCGCGGGGGCTTGCGGCTGCGCCTGTCGCAGGGCGGCGAGACGCTGGCGGCGCTGAACGACAAGACCTACACGCTCGGCGCCGGCATCACCGTGATCGAGGACGACAGCGGCCCGCTCAGCCTCGGCGGCATCATGGGCGGGGCGTCGACCGGCGTCTCCGAGCACACCACGGACGTGATCCTCGAGGCGGCGCTGTTCGACCCGTTGCGCACGGCGATGAGCGGCCGGGCGCTCGGCATCAGCAGCGATGCGCGCTACCGCTTCGAGCGCGGCGTCGACCCGGCGGCGGTGGTCGTCGGCATCGAGCAGGCGACCCGGATGATCCTGGAGCTGTGCGGCGGCGAGGCCTCGCAGCTGGTGGTCGCCGGGCGCGAGCCGGATTGGCGCCGGACCCTGACGCTGCGCCCGGCCCGGGTCGAGAGCCTGGGCGGCGTGGTGGTGCCGCGCGACCGGCAGACGGCGATCCTGTCGGCGCTCGGCTTCGGCGTGTCGGACGGTCCGGACGGGCTGATCCAGGCGGCGGTGCCGTCCTGGCGCGGCGACGTCCATGGCGAGGCCGACCTGGTCGAGGAGGTGCTGCGGGTCAACGGCTTCGACGCCATCCCGGCGGTGCCGCTGCCGAAGCTGACGACGCTGACCCAGCCGGCGCTGACCCCGGCGCAGAAGGCGCGCGAGCTGGTGCGCCGGACCCTCGCCGTCCGTGGCCTGGACGAGGCGGTGACCTGGTCCTTCATGGACGGGCGCGACGCCGGCTGGTTCGGCTTCCAGAACAGCGGGCTGAAGCTGCTCAACCCGATCGCGTCGGACCTCGACACGATGCGGCCCTCGGTGCTGCCGAACCTGATCCGGGCGGCCGGTCGCAATGCCGCGCGCGGGTTGCCGGACGCGGCGCTGTTCGAGATCGGCCCGTCCTATCGCGACGCCACCGAGACCGGCCAGGCCATGGTCGCCGCGGCGGTCCGCGCCGGATCGAGCGGCCCGCGCCATTGGGCGGAGCCGCCGCGGCCGGCCGACGTGTTCGACGCCAAGGCCGACGCGATCGCGGCACTGGAGGCGGCGGGCGCGCCGGTCGCCAACCTCGCGGTCTCGACCGACGCGCCGGACTGGTACCACCCGGGCCGCTCCGGCTGCCTGCGGCTGGGGCCGACGGTGCTGGCCCATTTCGGCGAGCTGCACCCGGCGGTGCTGGCGGGGTTGGCGGTCGACGGGCCGATGGTCGGCTGCGAGGTCTTCCTCGACGCCGTGCCGCAGCCGAAGAAGAAGGCCGGCACGGCCAAGCCGCTCTTGAAGCTGGCGGCGTTCCAGCCGGTGCTGCGCGACTTCGCCTTCGTGGTCGACGAGGCGGTGCCGGCCGACCGCATCCTCAAGGCGGCGAAGGGCGCCGACAAGGCGCTGGTCGCCGATGTCGCCCTGTTCGACGTCTATCGCGGCCCGGGCGTGCCGGAAGGCCGCAAGTCGCTGGCGCTGGCGGTGACGCTGCAGCCGGTCGAGGCCACCCTGACCGACGAGGCGATCGAGGCCGTCGGCAAGAAGATCGTCGCCGCGGTCGAGAAGCAGGGCGGCACCCTGCGGGGGTAGGGGCGGCCCGGCTGCCGTTGACAGTCTCTGGATCACCGGGTCAAGCCCGGTGATGACATTGGGGTGGGTGGCTAGGTCAGCCTCAGCGGCGGCGCAGGGGCCGGGGCTTGGGCAGGGGGATGTCGGCCAGGGCGCTCGGCACCGGGTCGTAGGCCACGCGCTGCGCCTTGGGCCGGGCCGCGGCGTGCATCGCGATCATCGCACCGATGCCGTCGGTGCCAGCCGAGTCGTCAGCCTCGGCGTCGCCCTCGCCCTCGGCCGCGGCCAGCAGCGGCTCGTCCAACGTGTCCGGCCGGCGGTCCGGCAGCGGCGGCTGGAACGCCGGGGAAGCGACGCGTGGCGTGGCCGCGGCCGGGGCCTCGGCGACATAGGTGCCGGTGCCCTCATGCGACTCGAAGGCCTCGTCCAGCAGCTCCGCCATCCCGGCGTTGCGGGCGATCGGGCTGGTGCCGCCGAAGATCACACCGATCAGCCGGGTGCGGCCGCGCACGGCCGACGCCACCAGATTGTAGCCCGCGGCCCGGATGTAGCCGGTCTTCATCCCGTCCATGCCGGCATAGGATTGCATCAGCCGGTTGTGGTTCGGGAAATTGCGGCCGCGATAGCGGAAGTTCTTGGTCGCGAAATAGGGGTAGTACTGCGGATAGTCGTTGATCAGCGCCCGGGCCAGCACCGCCATGTCGTGCGCGGTCGAGACGTTGTCCGGGTCCGGCAGGCCGTTGGTCGAGGTGAAGTTGGTGCGGCTCATGCCCAGCGCCCGCGCCTGCTGCGTCATCATCCGCGTGAAGCGGGTCTCGTTGCCGCCGATGGTCTCGGCCAGCACCACCGATGCGTCATTGGCCGACTGGGTCACCAGGCCCAGGACCGCGTCCTCGACCCGGATGCGGGACCCGGTCGTCAGGCCCAGCTTGGTCGGCGACTGGGAGGCGGCGTAGCTCGACACCGGCAGCCGCGTATCCAGCGTCAGCTCGCCCCGGTCCAGGCTGCGGAACGTCAGGTACAGCGTCATCAGCTTGGTCAGCGACGCCGGATACAGCCGCTGATTGGCGTTCTCCTCGTGCAGCACCTCGCCGGTGCGCGCATCGATGACATAGGCGGCATAGCGCGACGCCGCCTCCGCCCGGGCGGGCAGAAGCGCCAGGGCAAGGCAGGCGCACAGAACTGCCGCCGATCGCGCAACGAAACCGACCATGCCGACCCCCCGCTCCACGCCACTTGCGGACCTTGGTTCAGGCGTGATTTCAGAAGTCTAAATTAAGTCGTTGATTTTTGTCCATAAACCAATTGCTGGACTCGACAAAAAGAATGCCGGCCCCCGACGTCCGCCCGGTTGCAGACATCCTGCCAGCATCGCCTGTCGCGAGGCAACGCCCTTGGCGGCATGCTTCCAATTGTCCGGCATGTTGCACTGCACAAAAAACGTTGACAGATCGAATCGATCTGCTCATATATGCGGCATGTTGCAGTGCAACATGACTGGACGGCGCCCGAGCGACGACAGTCGGTTGCGAAGCATGAGGAGCCGTTCGTCATGACCACCGCCAAGAGCCGTGCCGGCGCGAGCAAGCTCGTCGCCGTCGACACCAACACCGACATTGTGAGGGACACCGTGGCAGACACCGTCAAGGCCAGCCAGGCCGCCGTCGAGAAGAATGTTGCCCAGGGCCTCGCCCTGTCCAAGGACCAGTTCGAGAAGGCCGCCCAGGCCGCGACCAAGAACGTCGACGAGCTGGTCGCGTTCGCCAAGGGCAATGTCGACGCCGTGTTCGCGTCGGCCGCCATCTTCGCCCAGGGCACCGAGCAGCTGACCCGCGCCTGGTTCGCCTTGCATCACGGCGCCGCCGAGCAGGCCGCCGAGGCGACCCGCTCGCTGTTCGCCGCCAAGACCCTGCGTGAGGTCGTCGACCTGCAGTCGGCCTTCACCAAGACCGCCTTCGACGGCTTCGTCGCCGAGAGCAGCAAGCTGTCGGAGCTGGGCCTGAAGGTGACCAACGACGCCGTGGCGCCGATCGCCGCCCGCGTCAACGTCGCGGTCGAGACCCTGTCCAAGCCGCTGGCCGCCTGATCCGACCTCCTCCCCCGGATCAGCGACCCCACGGCCCCGGCGACATCTGTCGCCGGGGCCGTTCGCATTTCAGCTTTCCGCATTGCAGGCCTACAACTCCGAGCCCGGCGGCACTATCATCATGGTCGGGTTCAAAACCGGCAGCACGCATCCCATATCCATGAGCGACACCGAACGGAAGGATGATCGAGGAGGCGGCAACGACGCCGGCACGGGGGTTGTCGTTCAGACCAGGACGCGGACGAAGAAGCCGTCCATGTACAAGGTCCTGATGCTGAACGACGATTACACGCCGATGGAGTTCGTCGTCCATGTCCTGGAACGCTTTTTCGCGAAGAGCCGCGAGGAAGCCACCACCATCATGCTCCATGTTCACCGTCGGGGTGTGGGCGTCTGCGGCGTTTTCACCTACGAGGTGGCGGAGACGAAGGTGGCACAGGTGATGGACTTCGCGCGCCGCAATCAGCATCCTCTACAATGTATTCTTGAGAAGGCCTGACCAGAGGTCTGGCAGGCCCTCCCGGCATGGGGACGACCGATGCTCTCGCGGAATCTGGAGCAGACGCTGCACAGGGCCCTCGCTTTCGCCAATGAGCGACGGCACGAATACGCCACGCTCGAGCACCTGCTGCTGGCGCTGTCCGAGGACCAGGATGCCGTCGCAGTGATGCGCGCCTGCGGCGTCAATCTCGAAAAGCTGCGCCGCGACCTCGTCGGCTATATCGACACCGAGCTCGCGACCCTGAAGATCGACGGGATCGAGGACGCGAAGCCGACCGCCGGCTTCCAGCGCGTGCTGCAGCGCGCCGCGATCCACGTCCAGTCCTCGGGGCGGGAGGAGGTGACCGGCGCCAACGTGCTGGTCGCCCTGTTCTCCGAGCGCGAGAGCCATGCGGTGTACTTCCTGCAGGAGCAGGACATGTCCCGCTTCGACGCGGTCAACTACATCAGCCACGGCATCGCCAAGGCCGGCGCCTCGGGCGCGGCGCGGACGGGATCCGGGTCGGGTGAATCAGCGCGTCCGGTCTCGGGCGCCGACGAGGATGCGCAGGCGGAGAAGGTCGTGAAGAAGGGCTCGGAGGCGCTCAGGACCTATTGCGTCAACCTCAACGAGAAGGCGTCGAAGGGCAAGATCGACCCGCTGATCGGCCGCGAGGCCGAGATCGAGCGGACGATCCAGATCCTCTGCCGCCGCTCGAAGAACAACCCGCTCTATGTCGGCGACCCCGGGGTCGGCAAGACCGCGATCGCCGAGGGCCTGGCCCGCCGCATCGTCGACGGCGAGGTGCCGCCGGTCCTGGCCGACGCCACCATCTTCGCCCTCGACATGGGCGCGCTGCTGGCCGGCACCCGCTACCGCGGCGATTTCGAGGAGCGACTGAAGGCGGTGATGTCGGAGCTGGAGAACCTGCCCGGCGCGGTGCTGTTCATCGACGAGATCCACACCGTGATCGGTGCCGGCGCCACCTCCGGCGGGGCGATGGACGCCTCCAACCTCTTGAAGCCGGCCCTGGCCTCGGGCGCGATGAAATGCATCGGCTCGACCACCTACAAGGAATACCGCAACTACTTCGAGAAGGACCGCGCCCTGGTGCGCCGGTTCCAGAAGATCGACGTCAACGAGCCGTCGGTCGAGGACACGGTCAAGATCCTGCAGGGGCTGAAGACCTATTACGAGAAGCACCACCAGGTGCGCTACACCGCGGATGCGATCCGCACCGCGGTGGAACTGTCGGCCCGCTACATCAACGACCGCAAGCTGCCCGACAAGGCGATCGACGTGATCGACGAGGCCGGCGCCGCGCAGATGCTGCTGCCGCCGTCGCGCCGGAAGAAGACCATCGGCATGCGCGACGTCGAGGCGGTGGTGGCGAAGATCGCCCGGATCCCGCCGAAGAGCGTCAGCCGCGACGACAAGACGCTGCTGCAGACCCTGGACCGCGACCTGAAGACCCTGGTGTTCGGCCAGGACCCGGCGATCGACGCCCTGTCGGCGGCGATCAAGCTGGCTCGCGCCGGGCTGCGGGAGCCGGAGAAGCCGATCGGCAACTACCTGTTCTCCGGCCCGACCGGCGTCGGCAAGACCGAGGTGGCGCGGCAGCTGTCGAAGCTGCTCGGCATCGAGCTGGTGCGCTTCGACATGTCGGAATATATGGAGCGGCACTCGATCAGCCGGTTGATCGGCGCCCCGCCGGGCTATGTCGGCTTCGACCAGGGCGGGCTGATGACCGATTCGGTCGACCAGCACCCGCACTGCGTGCTGCTGCTGGACGAGATCGAGAAGGCGCATCCGGACGTCTTCAACATCCTGCTGCAGATCATGGATCACGGGAAGCTGACCGACCACAACGGCAAGTCGGTCGATTTCCGCAACGTCATCCTGATCATGACCACCAATGCCGGCGCCACCGAGCTGACCAAGCAGTCGATCGGCTTCGGCGCCAGCCGCAAGGACGATGCGGGCACGGAGGCGATCAACCGGATGTTCACGCCGGAGTTCCGCAACCGGCTGGACGCCACCATCGCCTTCGGCCATCTGACGCCGGAGATCGTGGCCCAGGTGGTCGACAAGTTCGTGATCCAGCTCGAGATCCAGCTGGCCGACCGGCATGTCACCATCGAGTTGTCCTCGGCGGCCCGGCATTGGCTGGTCAAGCGCGGCTATGACGAGCTCTACGGCGCCCGGCCGATGGCCCGGGTGATCCAGGAGCACATCAAGAAGCCGCTGGCCAACGAGCTCCTGTTCGGCAAGCTGGTCAAGGGCGGCCAGGTCCGGGTCGACGTGGCGGCGGACGGCGAGACTCTGGCGTTCGAGTACATCGAGAACCCGACCGCCCCGGTCTCCTCCGACGACGCGACCAAGGAACCCGAGCTGGCCTGATTGGCGGCTTGGCTCTGACAAAGGGGCGTCCCGATTGGGGCGCCCTTTTTGCTTGGGGGACAGGCGCCGCTCTTTCGCCTTGCCTCTCCCGCTTGCCATGTCGAGCTCGACCGCCTGGCGCAGCGTGTGCAGCGCCCAGCCCGTCCAGTTCATGTCGGGATCGGTCGGCCGGACCTCGTCGGAGTCGGATTGCACCATGTCCATAGAACGTATCATGAACAAAGACGGCCGGTAATACTACTGCGATCGTGTTTTCCGTGGTGGAACAGCGGATTACCGCTCCGACAGGCGGGAAAGGCGACGCGCTTCTGCTCCCCATCGGTCGTTTGCCGGCCGCGGCGGGGCGGGCTATGGTCGCGCGCCCGCCGCCACAAGAACGAACATGCCGCAGCCCCGCCCGATCGGCCGTGTCAACTGGATCGGCCTGTGGACCCTGACCGCCAAGGAGGTCCACCGCTTCCTCAAGGTCGCGACCCAGACCATCGCCGCCCCGGTCGTCACCACGCTGCTGTTCTACGCCATCTTCGCCCTGGCCCTCGGCGGGGCGGACCGGCAGGCCGCGGGGGTGCCGTTCCTGCAGTTCCTGGCGCCGGGGCTGATCATGATGGCGATGGCGCAGAACGCCTTTGCCAACACCTCCTCCTCGCTGATGATCGCCAAGATCCAGGGCAACATCGTCGATGTGCTGATGCCGCCCTTGGCCCCGGCCGAGCTGGCGGCCGGCTACATCGCCGGCGGCGTCGTCCGCGGCATCCTGGTCGGGACGGTGACCTGGGCCGCGATCCGGATCTTCGTGCCGATCGACCCGGTCCATCCGGGCTTCGTGCTGTTCCACGGCCTTGCCGCGTCGATGATGCTGGCGCTGCTCGGCGCCATCGGCGGCATCTGGTCGGAGAAGTTCGACCACATCGCCGCCGTGACCAACTTTGTGGTCACGCCGCTGGCCTTCCTGTCCGGCACCTTCTACTCGCTCGACCGGCTGCCGCCGGCCTGGCACTTCGTGGCCCATCTCAACCCGTTCTTCTACATGATCGACGGCTTCCGCTACGGCTTCATCGGCGTCAGCGACGGCACCCTGGCGATCGGAATCCTGGTCCTGCTCGGCGTCAACGCCGCGCTGCTGGCGCTGCTGCTGCGCATGCTCGCCACCGGCTACAAGCTGAAGGCATGACGGTGCAGCTTCCGGCGGGGGCGGCGCGCTCCGCGGGGCCGGCTCGGCCTGCGGGGGCGGCTCGCCCGGTCCGGCGCTTCGGCGCGGTGCACTGGCTGGGCCTGGCCACGCTGTTCCGGCGCGAGTTCCGGGCCTATCTGAAGGACTGGCCGGAGACGATGGTCGCCCCGACCTTCTCCACCCTGCTCTATGTCGCGGTGTTCGCCGTCGCCTCGGGCGAGGCGACGGGGGACGCGGCCGGAGCGCCCGCCTGGGCCGGACCCGGCGGGTTGCTGCCGTTCCTGGCGCCCGGGCTCGCCGTCTATGTCGTGATCCTGCGGGCGGCCGAGGCCACGGTCTACAGCCTCACCTTCCTCAAGGTCGAACGGCTGGTCGGCGACATCCTGATGCCGCCCCTGGCGCCCTGGGAGGTGGCGGCCGGCTATGCCCTGGCCGGCACCGCCTCGGGCCTCGTCACCGGCCTGCCCTGCCTGGCCGCGCTGCTGCTGGCCGCCGGCACCGGCGTCGCCGACCCGGCGCTGCTGGCCCTGGTGCTGCTGCTCGGCGCCTTCCTGCTGGCGGCCGCCGGCACGCTGGTCGGGCTGTGGGCGGAGAAATGGGACCAGGCCGCCGCCTTCTTCGGCTTCCTGCTGATCCCGGTGACATTCCTGTCCGGCGTCTTCGCGCCGGTCGCGCTGCTGCCCGAGCCGCTCGCCGTCGTGGTGGCGCTGAACCCGGTCTATTACGCGATCGACGCCGCCCGCATCGCCTTCGGCGGCTCAGGCGCCGAGCCGGTCGGCCGCAGCCTCGCGGTGCTGGCCGTGACCGGCGCGGCGCTGTGGGCCTGCGCCGCCCTGCTGATCGCCCGCGGCTGGCGTCTCAAACCATAGCCGGGTAGGCACAGGCCGGACACGATCTTGTCCTGATCTGGCCCCAGTCGTTACGGATATTGTCGTGAATTGTCTGACGACTGGGCTTTGCTCAAAATTGAATCGATTTCAACAAGGCTCTGCGCGGTTTTCCGTTGAAGATTCAACTGGACAGGGAACTTTTTGTGCAGTGCAATGTTGACAGCTTCACCCGCCGGATCGCCAGTTCGGCGTCGGTCTTGCGCAAGGGAGAGGTTCAGTGGGCCAGGCCATACCTTCCACCAGCGACATTGTGATCACCGCCTATGAGGCGCGCCGCGCCGCCGGCGCCGATGAATGGACGGCCTGCGACGCCGCGCTCGAGGCGTTCCGCAGACGTCACCCCGAAGCGTCATCCGACCTGGCCAACACCTTTATCGCCGACGTGCTGCGGGACCATACCGCCCGGCATTAAGGCGGCATTACATCCGACATTTCGCATTGCAGCGAAATCAGGCGGCGCCGGATGCCGCGCCTGATGCGGATCGCCGGCCGGCTGTCGCCGCCACCTCGCGGCACAGCCGGAACTCGCTGCCGCGTTGCCGCGCCCGCTCGAACAGCCGCTCGATCATCGTGATCCGCGCCGCCCGGCCGACGCCGAGATCGGCGCGCGGATGCAGGGTCATGCAGGCGTAGCCGTCGGTGGCGAGCAGCGCGTCCCACGCCTCGATCATGAAGGCCTCGGCCCGCGACTGGGTCAGGCGCTGGCCGAAATGGGTGGCGTCGGTCAGGCCCTGGCTGACCGGCAGCTCGACCATCCCGTCACCGCCGTCCCCATCCAGCGGATAGGGCGCGTCGTCGTCGATGAAGCTGCTGTCATAGCGGTAGCCGAGGCGCCGCAGGATCGGGAGGGTGCGGGTCGACAGCGTCCCGGTGGGGGCGCGGAAGCCGATCGGCGCCGTGCCGCACAGCGCGGTCAGGCGGGCATGCGCCTGCTCCAGCACCGCGTTCTCGCGGTCGCCCAGGCCGATATGGTCCTCGAAGGCCAGGCCGTTCGAGGCCACCTCGTGGCCGTCGGCCAGGCAGCGTTCCAGCAGGGCGCGGCAGCGCTCGGCCTCGAACGCCGGCCAGAAGAAGGTGGCCTTGATCTCCGACCGGTGAAGCGACTCCAGCACCCGGGCCAGGCCGATGCGGTAGGTGTAGCGGCCGAGGCCAAGGCGGCCGAACAGCTCCTCCTCCGGCGCCGTCGCGGCCTCCGGGCCGACGCCGTGGACATTGACCGTGACCAGGGTGTTCATGGGCGCGGGTTCCTCCAGGCGTCGGGATCGGCCAGGCAGTGCTCGGCCAGCGACTTCATGCGCAGGGCCGCGACGCCCGGCCGGGCCAGGGCGTGGCGCAGGAACGCCTCGACCGCCGCGGCGCGGGCCGGCAATCCGGAGCCGCCATTGGCCTCCGGATGGATGATCAGCTGGACATAGCCGTCGCCGGCCTCGATCGCCGCCAGCTCCTGGATCCAGTTCTCCAGCACCTCCGACGCCAGCGCCCGGCCGATGGCGTACATCGGGTGGTCGTCCAGCGAGACGATGTTGTTCGGCAGGATGGCGAAATCCGGCTGCCCGGCCTCGGCCGGCAGCAGATAGGGCAGGTCGTCGTCCTTCTCGCTGGCGTCGTAGCGATAGCCCAGGCGGCGCAGCGTCGGCAGGGTCAGGCGGCTCTTGCGGCCGGAGGGCGAGCACCAGCCGACCGGGGCCTCGCCGACCGTGTCGGCGATGATGCGGTGGGTCTTCTCCAGCAGGGCCGGCTCGGCGTCGCCCAGGTCCCAGCCCTCGTGCTGGTAGCCATGCGCCGCCAGCTCGTGGCCGGCGCGGTGGATGTCGCGGTACAGCTCGGGCCAGGTCTCGACGTCCTGGCCGCAGACGAAGAAGGTGGCGGGGATGCCCAGCCGGTCGAACATGTCGAGATAGCGCCGCACGCCGCGCCGGATGGCGTAGCGGCCGCGGCTGTGGATGCCGAGCGCGTTGAGGCCGCGCCCGGCCTCCTCCGACGGGCCGTCGACATGGACCGTGACGCACAGCGCGGTCCGGGCGCCGCCCGGCCAGCGCGTTGGCGCTGCCATCACTCGTCTCCGATTCTGCTTCCAGTGTGGGACGAGATTGGCATGCCGGCGGGACCAGGATCAACATTATACCGGGACAAAATGCAATCCGGAGCGCCGGATCGGCGGTGTTCCCGGCGGAACAGCCGGCCGGCGGAGTCTGTGGCAAGGAGAGAGGCTGATCGATCGAATGTCGGACCGAGCCGTGTATGTTCGGCCGCTGGCCCGGCCGTGATCGGGTTCGCCACAGGCTGTGCCGGAACGACCGATGCCTTCAGACCTTTCCGAGATCCCGCAGCGGATGGCCCGGCTGGTCCTGGTGACGCCGGACGGCCGCGTCCTCGGCATCCTGCCGCCGGTCGCCGCGGCGACGCCGTGGTGGCAGGAGGCCGGGCCGGTGGTCCGGGCGGTCCGCGACCGCTTCGGCATCGAGGCCACCATCCTGCGGCTGCTGGAGACCGAGCGCGACCGGCCGCATTGCGGCGGGGTGACCTATCTGGCCGAGGCCGCGGGCCTCGCCGAGGATGCACAGCCCGTGCCGGCCGAACCCTGGGCCGGCACGCTCGACGAGCAACCGCTGCGCCTTCCCTATGCCCGGCCCGGCGGCCCGGCCGCGGACCTGGCCTGGGCCCGGCGGGTGCTGGACCGGCACGGCCTGCGGCCCGCGGGCGCGCCGGTGCAGGTCCGCAGCTGGAACCTGTCCAGCATCTGGCGCATTCCGGTCGAGGGGCAGGTGGCCTGGCTGAAGGCGGTGCCGCCCTTCTTCGCGCATGAGGGGCGCCTGCTGGCGCGCCTGGCCGGCGGGCCGGTGCCGCGGCTGCTCGGGCAGGAGGGCGGCCGCGTGCTGCTGGCCGAGATCCCGGGCGAGGACCTGTACGAGGCCGGGCCGGCGCAGCTGCGCGCCATGGTGGCGCTGCTGGTCGGCCTGCAGCGCGCCTGGCAGGGGCGGGCGGAGGAGCTGCTGGCGTTCGGCCTGCCGGACTGGCGCGCGCCGGCGCTGGAAGCGGCGATCGCCGCGGTGGTGGAGCGGACGGCGGATGAGCTCGCGGCGGCCGACCGGGCGGTCCTGGCCGGCTTCCTGCGCAGCCTGCCGTGCCGCTTCGCCGATATCGCCGCCTGCGGCCTCGACGACACGCTGGTGCATGGCGACTTCCACCCCGGCAATTGCCGCGGCGAGGGCACGGCGATCACCCTGCTCGACTGGGGCGACAGCGGCGTCGGCCATCCGCTGCTCGACCAGCCGGCCTTCCTGACCCGGATCCCGGGCGACGCGGTCGGGCCGGTCCGAACCCATTGGCACGAACGCTGGCGCGACGCGGCGCCGGGCGCCGATCCCGACCGGGCCGCGGCACTGCTCGCCCCGATCGCCGCCGCCCGGCAGGCGGTGATCTACCGCCGCTTCCTCGACGGCATCGAGCCGGCGGAGCGGGTCTACCACCGCACCGACCCCGCCGACTGGCTGGGCCGGACCGCGGCGATCCTGCGCGGGTAGATCGATCGGCGAGGGAGGCGGCGGGCGCAGGAGTGCGTAGCCTCTCCCGCTTGCGAGACCCTTCCGGAACTCTGCTGTTTGCGCGGATCATCGTCTTCCACTCTCCCCCTCCCGCAAGGGGAAGGGAGAGATCACAAATTCATTGTGGAAGAGGCTCCGGGGCCTGGTACCAACCGCCCGGCGCCGGTCAGCCGCGCGGGGCGTGCTTGTTCAGGATGCGCTGCAGGGTGCGGCGGTGCATCTTCAGCCGGCGCGCCGTCTCCGACACGTTGCGGTCGCACTGCTCGAACACGCGCTGGATGTGCTCCCACCGCACCCGGTCGGCCGACATCGGGTTCTCCGGCGGCGGCGGCAGCTTCTCGTCCGGGTTCAGCAGCGCCGCCTCGATCTGGTCGGCATCGGTCGGCTTGGCCAGATAGTCGACCGCGCCGGCCTTCACCGCGGCCACCGCCGTGGCGATGTTGCCGTAGCCGGTCAGCATGATCACCCGGCTGTCCGGCCGCGCCTCATGCAGCACCGGCACGATGTCCAGGCCGTTGCCGTCGCCCAGCCGCAGGTCCAGCACGGCGAAGGCGGGGGCGACGCGGCGGGCCAGGTCGATGCCGGTGGCGAGGCCGTCGGCGGTCACCACCTCGAAGCCCCGTTTCTCCATGGCGCGGGCCAGGCGGGTGCGGAAGGCGACGTCGTCGTCGACGATCAGGAGACTCTTGGCGGCGTCGCGCGCCGGCAGCGGCGCCGGCTGTTCGGGGGTCAGGATGGCAGGAGAGATGGTCATACCCAGGTCCTTTCTTTCCTCTCAAATTTGTGTCGCGGCCACGCAACTGCAATGACCGCGCCCCCTTGCAGGCCATTTGAGAAGGATAATTGGGCCCCGCTGTGCTCGAGCAGCGTGGCCGCGATGAAGATGCCGAGACCCATATGGTCGCTGTCCTCGCCGCGGCCAGAGACATAGGGCTCGCCCAGCCGGCCGAGCAGCGCCAGCGGGAAGCCCGGGCCGTCGTCGATGATCTTCAGCACCACGGTCTTCGGTCCATATTCGGCGCCGATCTCGACCCGGTTTCGCGCGAATTGCAGCGCGTTCTGGATCAAATTGCCCAAACCATGGATCAATTCCGGCGTCCGCCGCAGCAGCAGCGCCTGGCCCGGCGGGCCGTCGGCGGCGGTGATGAACAGGCGGCGATTCTCGGCATGCAGGTAGCTTTCGGCCGCCGCCCCGGCCAGCGCCGGCAGGGTCATCAGCCGGAACGGGTCGCCGTCATCCGGCTCCGGCCGCCGCGCCAGCTCGGTCAGAATGTCGCGGCAGCGGCCGACCTCCTGCTCCAGCAGGGCGATGTCCTCGGCCATCGGGTGGTCGGCCGGCACGTCGCGCCGCATCTCCCGCGCGATCAGGGTGATGGTGCCGAGCGGCGTGCCCAGCTGATGCGCCGCCGCCGCGGCCAGGCCGCCCAAGAGCGAGATCCGCTGCTCGCGCTCCAGCGCCATCTGGGTGGCGGCCAGGGCATCCGACACCTGCCGGGCGTCGGCCGCGACCTGCCAGACATAATGCGAGACGAAGATGATCGAGATGCCCATCGCCAGCCCGACGCCGAGATGGTAGGGCGACCCGCTGGAGGGCATGCCGCCCGGCAGCGGATAGTGCCAGAAGGCCAGCAGCACGACGCCGGCGATGGCCAGGCCGGTCAGCGTCATCGTGCTGCGGTAGCTGAGCAGCGTGGCCGACACCGTCAGCGGCGCCAGCATCAGCACCACGAAGGGGTTCAGCAAGCCGCCGGTGAGGAACAGCAGCGCCACCAACTGGCACATGTCGTAGCCGAGATACAGCGCCGCGTCCCGCTCCACCAGGCGCAGCCGCCACTTACCCTGGACGAAGGCGGCGACGTTCAGCGCCACCGAGATGGCGACGATCGCCAGCGCCGGCCACAGCGGCAGGCCGTAGTCCAGCCAGTAATGCACGAACAGGAGGGTGGCGGCCTGGCCGGCGACGGCGACCCAGCGGATCTTGATCAGGGTGATCTGGCTGATCCGCGCCCGCATCCGCCGGCCCGGACTCACCTCGGGCGCCTCGGCCAGCGGCCGCAGCGCGGGGTCGCGCCCGGCCTCCGCCGCCGGATCCATCCCGGCCCCCTGGTCATTTTCGACCTGTCCGTCCATTCTCGCTCCATGCTCTCCGACGGCGTCATCATAGCGGAGCGCCTGTCCAAGCGCTTCCATCCCGGCGCCGCGCCCGCGGTCGACGGCATTTCCTTCGTGGTGCCGCGCGGGTCCACCGTCGCGCTGCTGGGCGGCAACGGGGCCGGCAAGACCACCACGATCTCGATGCTGCTCGGCCTGCTGCTGCCGTCGGACGGCCGCATCACCGTGCTCGGCCATGACATGGCGCGGGACCGCTTTGCCGTCCTGCCCCGGATGAACTTCTCGAGTCCCTATGTCGATCTGCCGCACCGGCTGACGGTGCGCGAGAACCTGGCGGTCTATGCCCGGCTGTACGGCGTGCGCGACCGCCGCAGCCGCATCGCCGAGCTGGCCGAGCTGCTGGACCTGACCGGATTCCTCGACCGGCCGTCCGGTAAATTGTCGGCCGGCCAGAAGACCCGGGTGGCGCTGGCCAAGGCGCTGGTCAACGCGCCGGAGCTGCTGCTGCTCGACGAGCCGACCGCCTCGCTCGACCCCGACACCGGCGACTGGGTGCGCGGCATGCTGGAGCGCTATCGGGCCGAGCGCGGCGCCACCATTCTGCTGGCCAGCCACAACATGGACGAGGTCGAGCGGCTGAGCGACCAGGTGCTGATGCTGAAGGCCGGCAAGATCGTCGACCAGGGCTCGCCGGACCAGCTGATCGCCAACTACGGCCGCACCGACCTGGAGGAGGTGTTCCTCGACATCGCCCGCAGCCGCGGCGCGCTGGGGCAAGCGGCGCAATGAGGCCGGCGCCATGAGCGGGACCCTCGCCTCGCCGACCGCCCTGCGCGGCTCGTCCTCGGGCCGCATCCTGGCGGTGATGCTGCGCCACCTCTACATCCTGCGCGGCTCGATGCCGCGGCTGGTCGAGCTGATGTACTGGCCGACGGTGCAGATGGTGGTCTGGGGCCTGATCACCGAAAGCCTGGCGCCGGCGATGAACTGGCAGGCCCAGGCGGCCGGCGTGCTGATCTCGGCGGTGCTGCTGTGGGACCTGCTGTTCCGGGCCCAGCTCGGCATGTCGATCTCCTTCCTCGAGGAGATGTGGAGCCGCAATCTCGGCCACCTCTTCGTCAGCCCGTTGCGGCCCTGGGAATGGGTGGCGTCGCTGATGGCGATGAGCCTGATCCGCACCCTGGTCGGGGTGGTGCCGGCGGCCGTGCTGGCGATCCTGCTGTACCATTGGAACATCTTCTCGCTCGGCCTGCCGCTGCTGGCCTTCTTCGTCAACCTGATCGTCACCGGCTGGGCCGTGGCGCTGGTGGTGCTGGCGCTGATCCTGCGCTACGGCATGGGGGCGGAGGGGCTGGCCTGGGCGATTGTCTTCGCCATCTCGCCGATCAGCGCGATCTACTACCCGGTCTCGGTGCTGCCCGGCTGGCTGCAGGGCGTGGCCCTGGCGCTGCCGCCGGCCCATGTGTTCGAGGGCATGCGCGGCCTCTTGCACGGCCAGGACTTCGACACCGGCCATTTCTTCGCCGCGGTCGGCCTGAACGTGATCTGGCTCGGCCTCGGCAGCGCCGCCTTCCTCAGGGGCTTCCATACCGCCCGCAACCGCGGCTCGCTGCTGCAGCAGGGGGAGTAGGCATGTCGCGCGACTTCATTCGGCAAAGGCGAGATGCCGCCGAGCAGGACGCTCGGTTTCGTCGCGAGGTGCAAATCGGCCTCGATGCCGCCGCTGCCGGTGATCTGGTATCCGCCGAGGACGTCGAAGCCGAAGCAATGGCATGGAGGGCTGAAATCCGGCGAAAGCTGACTGACCCAGCATCGTGAGATTGGTCGCCGGATTCCTCGATACCTCAGAAGAACCCCCGCACCCAGCCCAGCTCGCCCATCGTCTGCCAGACGGCGCCGGCGGCGATGGCGAGCAGCAGGGCCGAGGCAGAGAGGGCGATGCAGAGCAGGATGCCGTCCTCCTCCAGATAGGCGATGGCGAGTAGGGCGATCGCCAAGGCCGGCGGGACGTTGCTCAAGGGGATCGGCGCCAGCAGCAGCAGGCCGAGCAGCAGCACCACCGGGCCGACCACCCGCTTGGTCACCGCGAACGGCATCGGCCAGCGCGGATGGATGAAGCCCTCGATGGCGCGCAGCACCGGCACGGCGCGGCCGAGGGTGCGCGCCAGCCCCTCGGTCCGCACGCTGCGCTCGGCGACGCGGCGGGGGAAGGCCGGGCCGGCATGGCCCAGCATCATCTGCACCGCCAGGATGGCCAGCAGCGGGGCGACGATGGCGGACGCGCCCGGCATCGCCCCGAGCAGCGCCAGCAGCAGCATCACCAGGCCGAAGGAGCGGTCGCCCAGCCTGTCGACCAGCCAGCGCAAGGTCACGCGCTCGGCATCGGCGTTGCGCAGCAGGCCGTCGAGCAGGGCGGAGGTCGGAATCCGGGTCGTCATTTCGCCGGCAGGATACCCGAAGGCTCTCTCGCCGGGAGTCAATCCTGGCGTCAGGGGCGGGATCCCAGCGTCGCCGCCAGGCGGTTCGCCAGGCCGCAGGCCTTGGTCCGGCGGCCGGGGCTGAGCCGGGCGGCCAGGGTGCGGTAACCGGCCTGGGCCGCGGCGCGCTCGGCGCCGGTCGCCCGCGCCGCGGCCACCAGGAACCAGGCGCCGGCCCGGACCTGGTCGCCCGACAGCGGTGGGCTGTCGGCGTAGAGCTCGGCCAGCCGCAGCTGGGCGCGCGGCAGGCCGTTGCCGGCGGCCAGCAGCAGCCAGCGCAGCGCCTCGGCCCGGTCGCCGGGGATGGTGTAGCCGTTGTCGTCGAGGCGGCTGTCGCTGATCACGCCGAGATTGTATTGCGCCGCCGCGTCGCCGGCCTCCGCGGCGCGCCGCAGTGCCCTCTGATCGGAGGTCGCCGGGGCCAGGCGGGGCAGTGCTGCCGGATCGGCCGGGGCGCTCACGCCGCCAGCCCCCGTGCGGCCCGCGCGATCCGGCAGGCATCGTCGCCCGGCACGCAGTCGCGGCAGACCACCGGCCGGTCGGCATAGACCACGCAGCGGGTGGACCGGCCGATCTCGCCTTCCAGGGCGGAGCAGCGGTCGCCGTCGCAGCGCATCCGCGCATCGTCCCGATAGCGGCTGGGAACGCGCTCGATCTCCGCGTCGCTCTCGGTCCAGAACCGCGGCCAGTCGCGGGAGAAGGCGCAGCAGGCGCCGCAGGCCTGGCAGTCGAGCGCCGCGGCCTCGGCGCGGGACATCTCGCCCATCTCAGCCCCGGTCAGGCGCTGCGCTGCTTGCGCGGGGTGCGCTCCACGGCGTCGGCGCTGCGCGGCACCTCGGAGAGATCGGCCTCAGGCACCATGCGCTCCTCCATCCCGACGACGGCGCGGACCCGGTAGAGCCGGCCGGAGGATTCGCTCGGGTAATGCGCCACCACCTTATAGGCGCCGGCGATCGCGGAGCTGGGGCTGGGCCGCCGCCAGATGTAGACGGTGCTGCCCACGGCATATCGGATGTTGGTCATTCCTGCATTTCTGCGCCCGGCGGAGAGCGCGGTGTAAGGGAACGGCCCGTCCATCGCGTCGCGGTCATGGACCGGCGGGGCGTGTGTGACCGCAGGTGCATCCCGTCGCCACGGGCACTCTGCGCATCGGGCCCTCAATAAATCCTGAGATAATATAGCCTAGAACGAATCCAGAAGCGTGTCTGCAAAAATCGTCTGATCCGGTGTCTTCAGGTATATCTCAAGACACCGTTAGTGGTTGTCGTGATTTGATTTTTCGCCACGCCCTGGAAATTTGCAACCTGTGGGACCATGGCTGGTCATTTCGAAATATTATCTGGCCAAGTTGGAGCGAGAGGGCCATGCTGACGGGCAAACAACAAGGATATCTCGACATGACGGCAGGTGAAATCCGCCTCCCGGCGTATGGCAAGGATCCGGGAACCGCGAAGGCGGCGGAGCGCCAGGCCCGCGAGGCGCGCCAGGATGCCGAGCGCTATGCCCGACGCGGCAACATGACCATGCATGCGATCTCGCTGCAGGCGGCCCGTGAGCTCGAGGAGGCGGCTGCCGCCCATCGCGGCCCGGCGCCGAAGGAACGCCGTTGACGGACAGCAAGGGATTGCCGAGCCGGAAGCGACCGATGGCGTTCTACAAGCTGTATCCGCGCGACTGGAACGACGAGAGCTGGCGCGGCGAGACCCGGTCGGTGCTGATCGTCCGGGCCGGGAGCGAGATGGAGGCGCGGGCCACGGCCAGCGCCTGGGACATGCCCTCCGACCACGCCGAGCAGGCCCGGTGGTCGCAGCGCTGGACCTCGCCCGAGGTGACCCGCTGCCGGGAATTGGCCGGCGATGGCGAGCCGGAGGTCCTCCTGGCCGGGCGGCGACGCCGGCCGTAGCCTCGCGTCCCTAACCCTCCGCCAGCACCCTTCGCGCCACCGCCAGATCGATGTTGCCGCCGGTCAGGATCAGGCCGACGCGCTTGCCCTGCATCCGCCCGCGCTCCTGCAGCAGCGCCGCCAGGGCCGCCGCGCCGGCGCCCTCGGCCAGGTTGTGGGTGTCGGTCCAATAGGCGCGCAAGGCCACGGCGACCTCGCCGTCGGTCACCCGCACAATCCGCTCGGCGCCGGCCCGGATGATGGCGAAGGCCTCCGGGTCCGGCACCCGGCAGGCCATGCCGTCGGCGAAGGTCTGCGCGGTCTCGGTCGTCACCACCCGCCCGGCCTCGAGCGACAGCGCCATTGCCGGCGCCTCGGTCGAGACCACGCCGACGATCCGGGTCTTCAGGCCCAAGAGGTCGCGGGTGCGGATCAGGCCGGAGATGCCCGACCCCATGCCGATCGGCACATAGACGGCGTCGAGATCGGCCACCGCCCGGAACAGCTCCAGCGCATAGGTGGCGGCGCCGCGCATCAGGTCGGGATGGAAGGCCGGCGCCATCTCCAGCCCGCGCTCCCCGGCCAGGTGCCGGGCATGGGCATAGGCCTCGTCGAAGTCGCGGCCGTGCTCCACCAGCTCCGCCCCGAAGGCGCGCATGGCGGCGTTCTTCTCGATCGAATTGCCGTGCGGCACCACCACGGTGACGGCCAGAGCCTGCCCTTCGCCGCGCGCGGCGAAGGGCAGGCTCTGGCCGTGATTGCCGCGCGTCGCCGTGACGATGCCGCGGATCTCCGGCCGGCGGCGGCGCAGCGCATCGATGAAGACCAGGCCGTTGCGCGCCTTGTAGGCGCCGATCGGGGTGTGGTTCTCGTGCTTGACCCAGACCTCGCAGCCGGTGCGCGCGGCCAGCTGCGGCCAGGCGAATTGCGGCGTCGGCGGCATGGTCGCGTGCACCAGCCGGGCGGCATCCTCGAGGGCGGTCAGGTCGAACATGGGTCGGCGCTCCGATGTCGGGATTGACCCCAGCATCGGCGGAGCGGATTGTGTGGGTCAACGAAGACATTGTCTGGCAGACAAGAATGTGGGTCCCGAGCCTGGAGGGGCGCAGCCCGGTCCGCTACCTGGCCATCGTCGAAGCGCTGGCCGACGCCATCGCCGCGGGCGACCTGCGGCCCGGCGAACGGCTGCCGACCCATCGCGACCTGGCCTGGAAGCTCGGGCTGAACGTCAGCACCGTGACCCAGGCCTATCGCGAGGCGGCGCGGCGGCACCTGGTCTCGGGCGAGGTCGGGCGCGGCACCTATGTCCTGGCAGCCAGCCGCGAGGCGGCGCTGTTCGGCCTCAAGGCAGCGGTGTCAAACGGTGCCGCCGCGCCGATCGACCTGTCGACCACTGTCCCGGCGGTCGACCCGGACAGCGCCGACCTCGCCGCCGCCTTGGCCGCGGTCGCCGCCGAGGGGCGGATCGACGCCGCCCTGGCCTACCATTCGCCGGCGCTGCTGCGGCGGGCCGGGATCGCCGGCGCCGCCTGGCTGGCCACGCGGGGCCTGCACCTCAGGCCGGCCGATGTGGTGCCCTGCGCCGGGGCGCAGGCGGCGCTGACCGCGGTGCTGCTGCAGCTCTGCGCCCCCGGCGACCCGGTGCTGGTCGAAGACCTCGCCTTCCCCGGCCTGAAGGCGGCGGCGCGCTGGCTGCGGCTGCCGCTGCACGGCGTCGCCATGGATGGCGAGGGCGTGCTGCCCGAGGCGCTGGACCGTGCCGCCCGCGCCACCGGCGCCAAAGTCGCGGTGCTGGTGCCGAACCTGCAGAACCCGACCGGCGCGGTGATGGGCCCGGCGCGGCAGGCCGAGATCGCCGCGGTCGCCCGCCGCCACGGGCTGTGGCTGGTCGAGGACGACGCCTATGGCGCGCTGACCGACCGGCCGCCGCTGGTGGCGCTGGCGCCGGAGCGCGGCGTGCTGGTCACCAGCCTGTCCAAGACCGTGGCGGCCGGGCTGCGCTTCGGCCTGGTCGCCGGCGCCTGCGCCCCGGTGCGCGACCTGGCCGGGCAGATCCACGCCACCAGCTGGCCGCTGGCGCCGCTGCTGGGCGAGGTCGCCTGCCGCTGGATCGAGGACGGCACCGCCGCCCGGCGCCTGGCCTGGCAGCGGGCGGAGATCGCGGCCCGGCACGCCCAGGCCCGCCGCGCGCTGCCCGGGCTGGCCGCGCCCGACCTCGTGCCCGGCCCGCATCTCTGGCTGCCTTTGGCCGCCGATGCCGGCGCCGCCGCGGCCCGCTGCCTCGCCGCCGGTGTCGAGGTGGTGGCCGCCGATGTCTTCGCGGTGACGCGCGAGGCGCCGCAGGGCCTGCGCCTCAGCCTCGCCGCCGCCAGCAGCCGGGCCGAGTTGGCCGAGGCGCTGGCCCGGCTGCGCGGGGTATTGGGCGTTCAGAACGGCAGCAGCGAGTCCCTCAGCGTATCCCGCAGCGAGAACACCGTGCCCTCGTCCTGATACGGGATCTGGCGGCCGGCGCTGACGAACACGCCCTCGATCCGCCATTTCAGCTCGCCGCGGCGGCCGATCGTGGCCAGCTGGTCGACCAGGCCGAGGCCGGAGCCGCGCATCGGCACCGACACCTGGCGCTCGCCGCGGGCCGGCAGCAGGAAGGGCCGGTCGGTCCGGCCGCTGCCGAACTCGCGCCCGTTCATCTCGATCGCCGCGGTCATGGCGTCGACCGAGAGGCCGGTGCCGGCCTGCTCCTCGACCCGCAGCAGCGCCTCCCAGCGCTGCTCGAACATGGTGGCGTCCAGGGGTCGCAGGTCGATGATGCCGACCCGGGGTGGCGGCGGCCCGGCGAAGGGCGCGGCGCAGGCGGCGAGGGCGCCGGCGGGCAAGAAGGCGAGAAGGCGGCGGCGGTCGATCGGTCGGCGTGTCGGTCGGTTCATGGTCCCCGAGGCTCGGTGGCGAATCTGTCAGCGACATGGCATCGGCGGCGGCGCTCGGCTAGCCTCGGCCATCGCCGCGGCACCCGGGGGAATTTCGCATGGCACCGACCGACCGTCCGTCCTGCATCGCGCATTGGACCGAGATCGAGGGGCCGGACGACCACCATTACCGCGGCGACGACGAGCTGATGAGCATCGGCGCGCCCCTCGCCCGGCATTTCGGCCTGACCCGGATCGGCATCCATCACGAGCGGTTGCCGCCCGGCCGCCGCACCTCCTACCCCCATGCCGAGAGCCATGAGGAGGAGTTCGTCACCGTCCTCGAAGGCACGCCCGACGCCTGGCTCGACGGCGT
The DNA here is from genome assembly GCF_052078665.1 of Inquilinus sp. CA228. Lineage (NCBI taxonomy): Bacteria > Pseudomonadati > Pseudomonadota > Alphaproteobacteria > Rhodospirillales > Rhodospirillaceae > Inquilinus > Inquilinus sp. CA228. Next base: position 83,492 of record NZ_JBQJIK010000001.1, read on the forward strand.
GCTGCACCGGCTCAAGCCCGGCGACGCGGTGGGCTTCCCGGCCGGCACCGGCCAGTGCCACACCTTCATCAACAACACCGAGGCCGAGGTCCGGCTGCTGGTCGTCGGCGAGACGCCGAAGCCGGAGAACCGGATCAACTACCCGCGCAACCCCGAGCAGAAGCCGAAACGCCCCGACTGGTGGCACGACGCGCCGCAGCGCCCGATGGGCGACCATGACGGCCTGCCCGACAAGGTCCGGGCGGCGCGCGGTCGAGTCAAAGACTCGAAATAATATTAGCATCTTGTCTCCAAAGCATTCGCATGGTATTATAATGCTGCAATAATACTATATGCACAGTTCTGTCATTCCGCTGCGCAGCCTGAAACCTGCGCCTTGCCGAAGCAGATCTGATGCGGCCGCGAAGCGCGATCCTCCAGACTTGCGGGTCTGTTGCCGATACAGTTGCTGCGCGGGACTGAGGCGGGCTGACCGCCGCTGTGGAGCAATCACGACTGCTGGAGGGCGCGCTTTGCCCTTGCGTCTGCGCGGATGCGTCCGCGCGGGACCGTTTCGCCCGGCCGGCGAAGCGGGCGGTCGGGGGTCTGTCCGGTATCCGCGTTCGACGCTCAGACACTTCATCAAGGAGGAAACCATGGTCGCGATTTTCGGGACGCTCTTGAACGACGTCCTGTTCGGGTCGGCGGTCGCCGACATCATCTGGGGACGCGGCGGCAACGACTCGCTCTTCGGCCTCGCGGGCAACGATGTGCTGATCGGCGGGGCCGGCAACGACGTCCTGAATGGAGGGCTCGGCGCCGACACGCTGATCGGCGGCGACGGCAACGACATTTATGTCGTCGACAACGGCGCCGACAATGTCAACGAGGGCGGGACCGGGATCGACACGGTCAGCGCCTCGGTCTCGTTCAGCATCGCGGCCGACGCCCTGGTCGAGAACCTGACCCTGACCGGCGCCGCGGTGGTGGGCATCGGCAACGCCCTCAACAACCTGATCCAGGGCAATGGCGTGGCCAATGGGCTGAGCGGCCTGGACGGCAACGACACACTCCTCGGCTTCGGCGGCAATGACAGCCTGAGCGGTGGCGAGGGCGCCGACCGGCTCGACGGCGGCATCGGCGCCGATCTGATGAGCGGCGGCAACGGCAACGACACCTATGTCGTCGACAACGCCGGCGACAATGTCAACGAGGCCGGCACCGGCATCGACCTGGTCCTGAGCTCGGTGACCTGGAGCCTGCTTCCGGACCCGCTGGTCGAGAATCTGACCCTGACCGGCGCCGGCGCGATCAGCGGCTTCGGCAACAATCTGAACAACACCATCATCGGCAACCTCGCCGACAACGTGCTCTCGGGCGGCTTCGGCAACGACGTCCTGTCGGGAAGCGGCGGCGACGACGACCTGCTGGGCGGGGCCGGGAATGACAGCCTGTTCGGTGGGACCGGGGTCGACGTGCTCACCGGCGGCCTCGGGGTCGATCTCCTGATCGGCGGGGGGGACCCCGACAACTTCGTGTTCACCAGCGTGGCGGACTCGCCGGCCGCCACACCCGACGTGATCGGTGATTTCGTCGAGGCCGGCAACACCGACTTCATCGACCTGTCGGCGATCGACGCCAACACCCTCGTCGCCGGCATCCAGGACTTCACCTTCGTCGGCCTGGCCTTCCCGAATGATCCGGGCGAGCTCGGCTTCATCCAGGTGGCCGGCAACACCTTCGTGCGCGCCAACGTGAATGGCGGCGCCGTGGATCTGCTGATCCAGTTGAACGGCCTGCACGCCCTGACGGCTGCGGATTTCATCCTGTAGCCGTTGCGCTTCGGGGAGGCCGGCCGGCCTCCCCGAAGTCGTCACCCCATCGGCGGCTGCTCGCGCACCTCGATGCTGCCCATCGCCGTCATCGGCGATTTCGCGGCGATCGCGACCGCCTCGTCCATGTCGCGGGCCTCGATCAGGATGAAGCCGCCGAGATGCTCCTTGGTCTCGGCATAGGGGCCGTCGGTGACCGCGGTCCTGTCGCCGCGGCGCCGCACGATCCGGCCGGTCTCCGGCTCGGCCAGCGGGCCGCAGGCGATGATATGGCCGCTGCGGCGGTGCTCGTCGTCATAGGTCCTGCAGCGGCGCGTCAGGTCGCGACCCTCCTCGGGCGACAGCCGGCCGGTCAGGGCGGGGTCGACATGGACGATCAGCAGATAGCGCATCCCTGGCCTCCTTTGGTTCCGTCCCTGGTCGCCCGGCCGGCACGGTTATCGACATCGCCGGACTGGAAGCCGAAGCAGGATATGCTCGGCCACAAGAATTCTCACTGCGGCAACGCTGGGACATACGCCGGCATATAATCCCGGCTATAAGGGCCCGCCCACCGCCCGGCCTGCACGGGCCTTTCATCCGGATGCGGAGCGGACCCATCGTCACCAGCACCACCACGTCCCCGGCCCGTCCCCGCCGCAGACGAGGGCGGTTCGTCGCCATCGCCGCGGTCCTGGCCCTGCTCGCCGCCGGCGGCTTGGCGGCGTGGCACTGGCTGTCGCCGCCCGCCGCCGCGCCGCAGATGACCGCGGCGGCGGCGATCGGCGATGTCGAGGAATCGGTCCTGGCCACCGGCACGCTGAAGCCGGCGCGGCTGGTCGCGGTCGGCGCCCAGGCGTCCGGCCGCATCACCTCGGTCAAGGTCGCGCTGGGCCAGACGGTGGCGAAGGGCGACCTGGTGGCCGAGATCGACAGCGTGACCCAGCAGAACGCGCTGCGCACCGCCCAGGCGTCGCTGGCCAACCTGCGGGCGCAGCGGACCGAGAGGGAGGCGACGCTGACGCTGAACCGGCTGACCCTGGCCCGGCAGAAGGCGATGACGGCGCAGCGCGCCTCGTCGCAGGCCGAACTGGAATCGGCGCAGGCCGGCGTCGATGTCACCGAGGCCCAGATCGAGCAGCTCGATGCCCAAATCGTCGAAGGCCAGGTGGCGATCGAGACGGCGCAGGTCGACCTCGGATACACCCGCATCACCGCCCCGTCGGACGGCACCGTGCTGGCGATCGTCAGCCAGGAAGGGCAGACGGTGAACGCCAGCCAGTCGACCCCGACCATCGTCGTCCTCGGCGACCTCGACACCATGATCGTGCGGGCGGAGATCTCGGAGGCCGACGTCGTCGCCGTGCGGCCCGGCCAGCCGGTCTACTTCACCATCCTGGGCGACCGGGAGCAACGCTACGAGGCGGCGCTGATGTCGATCGAGCCGGCGCCCGAATCGATCCGCAACGATTCCAGCTTCAGCACCACCACCTCCTCCTCCAGCTCCAGCAGCTCGTCGTCCTCGACCTCCTCGGCGATCTACTACATCGGCACCTTCGACGTGCCGAATGCCGACGGCCATCTGCGGACGTACATGACCGCCGAGGTGCACATCGTGCTGGGCCAGGCCCGCGGCGTGGTGACCATTCCCTCCGCCGCCCTGGGGGCCCGCGCGGCTGACGGCAGCCACACCGTCCAGGTCGTCGGCGCCGACGGCACCGCGCAGCCGCGCCGGGTCCGGATCGGCCTGAACGACAAGACCGTCGCCGAGGTGCGGTCGGGGCTGAGCGCCGGCGAGCGGGTGGTGACCGGCGGGCTGGCGGAGCAGGCCGCCGCCGCCGGCTCGTCCGGTCCTCCCGGCCCACCGCCGCCGTGACCGCGGCCATGACGACCGGGGGCGAACCTCTGCTCGTGCTGCGCGGCCTGCGGCGCGAATTCCCGTCGGGCGAAGGCACGATCGCGGCGCTGCACGACATCGACCTGACCATCGAGGCGGGCGAGATGGTGGCGATCGTCGGCGCCTCGGGCTCCGGCAAGTCCACCCTGATGAACATCCTCGGCTGCCTCGACCGGCCCACTGCCGGCAGCTACCGCATCCGCGGGCGGGAGACTGCGGCGCTGGAGCCGGACGAGCTGGCGGCGCTGCGGCGCGAGCATTTCGGCTTCATCTTCCAGCGCTACCACCTGCTGGGCGAGCTGACCGCGCTGGGCAATGTCGAGATCCCCGCGGTCTATGCCGGCAGCCGGGCGGAGGAGCGCCACACGCGGGCGGCCGCCCTGCTGGGCCGGCTGGGCATGGCGGACCGCATCGGCCACCGGCCGGGCCAGCTGTCGGGCGGGCAGCAGCAGCGCGTGTCGATCGCCCGGGCGCTGATGAACGGCGCCGACGTGGTGCTGGCGGACGAGCCTACGGGCGCGCTGGACCGGCACAGCGGCGAGGAGGTGCTGCGCATCCTGGCCGAGCTGCAGGCCGAGGGGCGGACGGTGATCATCGTCACCCACGACATGGCGGTGGCCAGCCGGGCCCAGCGCATCATCGAGATCAGCGACGGGGCCATCGTCGCCGACCGCCGGACGCCGCCGGCCGGGGACGGCGCCGCCGCGGCGCCCCGGCTGCGGCCGCAGGGCGCGCCGCTGCGCCCGTGGCTGGCCTTCCTGAACCGCCTGCGCGAGGCCTTCCGCATGGCGCTGCTGGCGATGAACGCGCATCGCCTGCGCACGGTGCTGACCATGCTCGGCATCATCATCGGCATCGCCTCGGTGGTCTGCATGGTGGCGCTGGGCCAGGGCACGCAGCAGCGGGTGCTGGCCGAGATCGCCGGTCTCGGCACCAACACGCTGGAGGTCTTCGCCGGCAAGGATTTCGGCGACGTCCGGTCGGCCAAGGTGACGACGCTGGTGGTGGCCGATGCCGACCAGTTGGCCCGCCAGCCCTATGTCGCCGGGGTGACGCCGACGGTGTCGACCACCAGCACCGTGCGCTACGGCGCGCGGGAGTCCAGCGCCCTGGTCAACGGCGTCGGCGGCCAGTACTTCACGGTGCGGGGCACCAAGCTGCTGCGCGGCCGGCTGTTCGACGCCGACGGCGCGCGGTCGCTGTCGCAGGACGTCGTGATCGACGAGGAGACGGCCAAGACGATGTTCCCGGACCCGGGCGAGGACCCGATCGGCCAGGTCCTGCTGGTCGGCAAGGTGCCGTGCCGGGTGGTCGGCGTGGTCGAGACCCAGCAGGGCGGCTTCGGCGGCGCCCAGAACCTGTCGCTGTACCTGCCCTACACCACGGTCCAGGCCCGCTTCATGGGCAACACCTCGCTGCGCAGCATCACGGTGCGCGTCGCCGACGACACCAGCACCGACCTGGCGGAGGCGGCGGTGACCCGGTTCCTGACCCAGCGGCACGGCACACGGGACTTCTTCATCCTCAACACCGACGACATCCGCCGGACCATCAGCAACGCCACCCAGCTGCTGACGCTGCTGATCGCCGGCATCGCCGTGATCTCGCTGATGGTCGGCGGCATCGGGGTGATGAACATCATGCTGGTGTCGGTGTCGGAGCGGGTGTCCGAGATCGGCGTGCGCATGGCGGTGGGCGCCCGGCAGGGGGACATCCTGCAGCAGTTCCTGATCGAGGCCGTGCTGGTGTGCCTGATCGGCGGCGTGCTGGGCATCGGCCTCGCCCTGGGCCTGGGCGCGCTGGTCGGCGCCGTCGTCCCGGTGATCGGGCTGATCTACTCTCCCGCCTCGATCGTCGCCGCCTTCCTGTGCTCCAGCCTGATCGGCGTCGTCTTCGGCTACCTGCCGGCCCGCAACGCCTCGCGCCTCGATCCGGTGGTGGCGCTGTCGCGCGACTAGCGGCCGCCTATTCCGGCAGGCCTGCCCGGCGCAGGGCGTCGAGGTAGCGGTCCATCGTCGCCGGGTCCTTCCACGGCACGCCGGCGCGGGTGTTGGCGATGGTGGCGCCGGGCGCCACGGCCAGCAGGCCGGCCAGCGCCGTCTTTGCCTTGTCGGCCCGGCCCGCCGCCGACAGGGCGGCGGTCAGCAGCCGGTGGGCCACCGGGAAGGCCGGGTACAGATGGATGGCCCGGCGCGCCGCCTCTGCCGCCGCCGCGTCGTCGCCCTCGGCGAAGGCGGCGAGGCCGAGGAAGGCGTGGCACCAGTGGTTGGCGGGGTCGCGCGGGCTCAGCCGCAGCGCCGTGCCCAGCGACTGCCGCGCCTGCTCGGCCTGGCCCGACAGGGCGTAGTGGCCGCCGCCCAGCATATGGGCGAAGGCCAGGTTGGGGTTGATCGCCAGCGCCGTCTCCAGCCGCCGCTCGGCCTCGTCGAAGCGGCGCAGGAACAGGGCGACCATGCCCAGCACGGTCTGCGCCTCGGCGTCGCGCGGGTCGAGGTCGACCGCCTGGCGCGCCATCATGTCGGCCGCCATCAGCGACCGGCCGGGGTCGGGGCTGCGCCCGAACAGCACGTCCCAGACGTCGCACATGGCGTGGACGACGCGGGCGCGGGCCAGGCCGGGATCGAGGGCGATCGCCTGGGCGGCGAAGGTGCGGGCCTGGGCGCCGTCTTCCGGCGTCAGGCGCCAGGCGTGCCAGCCGGCGCGCATGACGCAGTCCCAGGCGTCCATGCCGGCCGGGTCCAGCCGCCGGGCGCGGCGCATCTCGGCGCCGATCAGCTCGGGCGCCACCACGCCGACGATGCTGTCGGTGATCTCGTCCTGCACCGCGAAGATGTCGTCCATCTCGCGATCGTAGCGCTCGGCCCAGACATGGGCGCCGGTGGCGGCGTCGATCAGCTGGGCGGTGATGCGCATGCGGCTGCCGCCCTTGCGCACGCTGCCCTCCAGCACGTAGCGGACGCCAAGCTCGCCTGCCACCAGCTTCACGTCGACCGGCCCGCCCTTGTAGGTGAAGGAGGAGTTGCGGGCGATCACCAGGAAGCCGGCATGGCGCGACAGGCCGGTGATGATGTCCTCGGCGATGCCGTCGGCGAAGTATTCGTGGTCGCGGCCGGCGCTCATGTCCTGGAACGCCAGCACCGCGATCGACGGCTTGGCCGGGGCGCCGCCGCCCGGCGAAGCGCCGTCCATGGGGGCCGCCAGCTCCAGCCGCACCCGGTACACCCGCACCGGCTTCTGGATGTTCTTGAGCTGCTGCTGGCCGAGATCGTCGAAGGCCAGATCCAGCTTGCCGATCACCTGGTCGAACACGCTGGCGGTGACCGAGATGCCGCCCGGCTCGGCCATGCCCTCGAGGCGGGCGGCGATGTTGACGCCGTCGCCCAGGATGTCGTCGCCGTCGATGACGATGTCGCCCAGGTTGATCCCGGCGCGGTACTGGATGCGTCGGTCGGGCGACTGCCCGGCCTCGGCCTCGGCCACCGCGCGCTGGATCCGCACCGCGGCGTCCAGCGCGTCGACCACGCTGCCGAACTCGACCAGCATGCCGTCGCCGGTGGTCTTGACCACGCGGCCGCCATGGCCGTGCAGCGCCGGCTCGACCAGCTCGCGCCGATGCGCCCTGTGCCGGGCGATGGTGCCGGCCTCGTCGGCCTCGACATGCCGGGAATACCCGACCATGTCGATCGCCAGGATCGCGGCAAGCCTGCGGGTCACGCGGTCGGTGCTCAAAGGGGATCCAGCCTGATGCGCGTCGCCGACACTTTATACCTTAATCCGTCACCCCTCGGCCTTCGATCGTCATCAGCGTGGCGGTCAGCAGCGCGACCAGCCGCTCCTTCCCGTCAGCCTCGGCGAAGACCTCCGTCTGCGCCAGGGTCAGGGTGCGCCCCGCCTTGACGACGCGCCCCCGCGCCAGGATGCGCTCGCCGATGGCGGGGGCCAGGAGGTTGATCTTGAACTCGGTGGTCAGTACCCCGGCCCCGGCAGGCATCAGGCTGAGCGCGGCATAGCCGGCGGCGGTGTCGGCGATCGCAGATACGGCGCCGGCATGGACGAAGCCGTGCTGCTGCGACACCGCCGGGCCTGGCGCCAGCGCGATCTCGACTGCCCCCGGCTCGATTCGCAGGATCGAGGCGCCGAGCGTGCGCATCAGCCCCTGCTTGTCGAAGCTGGCCTGGACGCGGTCCCGGTAGGCCGGGTCTTTCGGGGTCGGAGGGGTCACGGTCAGTCCTTGTCGCTGACCCCGGCCTGGCCGAAGGTGGCCATGCCCTCATGGCAGGCCAGGGCGCCGCGCACCAGGCCGATCGCCAGGGCCGCGCCGGAGCCCTCGCCGAGCCGCATGCCGAGATCCAGCAGCGCGCTGCGGCCCAGCTTCTCCAGCAGCCGGCGGTGCCCCGGCTCGGCCGAGACATGGGCGACCTGGCAATGGTCCAGCGCGTGGCGGTCCACAGCCCACAGCACCGCGGCGGCGGTGGTGCAGGTGTAGCCGTCCAGCAGCACCGGGATGCGGGCCATCCGCGCCGCCAGCACCGCGCCGGCGATCGCCGCCAGCTCCAGCCCGCCGAGATGGCGCAGCACCTCGAGCGGGTCGGTCAGCGCGGCCCGATGGGCGGCGATGCCCTTGGCCACCACCTCGGCCTTGTGCCGGACCCCGGCGGCGTCGACGCCGGTGCCGGGGCCGACCCAGTCGGCCGCCTCGCCGCCGAACAGCGCCGTCGCCAGCGCCGCGCCGGCGGTGGTGTTGCCGATCCCCATCTCGCCGAGGCACAAGAGATCGAGGCCCGGCTCCACCGCCATCATGCCGTAGGCCATGGCGCGGACGCATTCGGTCTCGGTCATCGCCGGGGCGATGGTGAAGTCGGCGGTCGGATGCTCCAGGTCCAGCTCATAGACCCGCAGGTCGCTGTCGGCGGCCTGGCACAGCTGGTTCACCGCGGCGCCGCCGGCGACGAAGTTCTTCACCATCTGCGCCGTCACCGCCACCGGATAGGCCGAGACGCCCTGGGCCACGGCGACGCCGTGGTTGCCGGCGAACACCGCGACCCGGGGGCGGCGCAGCTGCGGCGGGTGCTTGCCCTGCCACACCGCCATCCACTCCGCCAGATCCTCCAGCCGGCCCAGCGACCCGGGCGGCTTGGTCAGCTGCCGGTCGCGCTCGCGCACCGCCGTGCCGGCCTCGAGGTCGGGGCCCGGCAGGTGGCGCAGCAGGGCGCGGATCTCGTCGAGGGTGTCGGGCAGGGGTGTCGCGGGCATGGCAGGGGCGTCCGGTTGCGGAAGCGCGGACCCTGCCACCAAAGCGGTGCGCCGTCAAAACCGGCGCGGCGCCGTCCGGACGGCCCCTACTCCGCCGCCTTGCGCGCCTCCAGCCGGGCGACGAACCCGGCAACCAGGTCGCGCAGCCCGGTATCGTCCAGCAGGTCCAGCGCCTCCTCGGGGCCGCACCACCGGGTCTCGCGTTCATGTGCCTCGGGCCAGGTCTTGTGCTGCCGCTCGACCTTCAGCGGGAAGACGCCGACCTCGCAGGGCACGCTCACCCCCTCCTCCAGCCACTTGTCATAGACGAAGTTGCCGATCGGCTTCGACCCGACGGCGCCGCGCACCCCGGCCTCCTCATAGGCCTCGCGCGCCGCCGATTTCGACGGCTTCAGCCCCTTGATCGGCCAGCCCTTCGGGATGATCCAGCGCCGCGTCTCCCGCGAGGTGACCAGCAGGATCTCGACCGCGCCGTCCGGCCCGATCCGGTAGGGCAGGGCGCCGTGCTGCACCCGGATGGCCTTGGTCTTGCCCGGCATCCCCATCCTCCACCGTGCCCGGCCTTGATCGGCCCGGGCAAATCAGGAACCATCGCGCGGTTCCCGCCGTTCCGATCACCCGGCCCGTCCGACACAAAGCCTATGTGAAGACAAGAGCGGAGGCGATTGCCTTTCGAGGCCCGAGGATGAGCTTCCCCGTCACCCTGATCGACCTGGCCGGCACCATCGCCCTGCTGCTGTGGGGCACGCATATGGTGCAGACCGGGATCCAGCGCACCTTCGGCCCGAAGCTGCACTCGATCCTCGGTAGCGCGCTGAAGAATCGGTTCCGCGCCTTCCTCGCCGGCATCGGCGTCACCGCGGTGCTGCAGAGTAGCACGGCCACCGGGCTGATGGTGGCGGGCTTCGCCGCCGGCGGGCTGGTCGAGCTGGTGCCGGCCCTGGCGGTGATGCTGGGCGCCAATGTCGGCACCACGCTGATCGTGCAGGTGCTGTCCTTCGACGTCGCCGCCGCGGCACCGGTGCTGATCCTGATCGGCTTCCTGCTGTTCCGGCGCGACACCAGCACCCCGACGCATGATCTCGGCCGGGTCTTCATCGGGCTCGGCCTGATGCTGATGGCGCTGCACCAGCTGCTGTCGCTGATGACGCCCTATGAGGACGCGCCCAGCCTGCGCCTGCTGCTCGGCTCGATCTCGACCGAGCCGATCCTCGACGTGCTGCTGGCCGCAATCTTCACCTGGGCGGTGCATTCCAGCGTCGCCGTGGTGCTGCTGGTGATGTCGCTGGCCGCCAACGGCGTGGTGCCGCCGGAGGCCGCCTTCGCCCTGGTGCTGGGGGCCAATCTCGGCACCGCGATCAACCCGGTGATCGAAGGCGTGTCCAGCGACGACCCCGCCGCCAAGCGGCTGCCGATCGGCAACCTGGCCAACCGGGTGCTCGGGGTGATCGTGGCGCTGATCCTGCTGCGGTGGATCGGGCCGCTGATGGTGACGGTCGAGCCCGACAACGCCCGCGCCGTGGCCGATTTCCACACCCTGTTCAACCTGGCGCTGGCGGTCATCTTCCTGCCGCTGCTGACGCCCTATTCGAAGCTGCTGCAGCGCCTGCTGCCGCGCCGGGTCGACCCGGCCGACCCGTCACGGCCGCTCTATCTCGACGCCGCGGCGCGGGAGACGCCGATCGTCGCGCTGGGCGGCGCCGCGCGCGAGGCGATGCGCCTGGCCGACGTGCTGGAGACGATGCTGCACGGCGCCCGCGACGCGCTGCACAAGGGCGACCGCAAGCTGATCGCCGAGACCAAGCGGCTGGACGACGTGCTCGACCATCTCAACACCGCCATCAAGACCTACCTGACCTCGCTCGACCCCGACTCGCTCAGCGAGTCCGACCACCGCCGGCTGGGCGAGACCCTGAACTTCGCCATGAACATGGAGCAGGCGGGCGACGTGATCGACGGCAACCTGCTGCCGCACTGCGCCAAGCGGCTCAAGCGCGGCCTCGAATTCTCGAAGGAGGGCGAGGCCGAGCTGCTGGCGATGATGGACCGGCTGGTCACCAACCTGCGCACCGCCGCCTCGCTGTTCATGACCGACGATCGCCGCGCCGCCCGCCTCCTGGTCGACGAGAAGGTGGCGTTCCGCGACCTCGAGGCGGCGGCGACGCAGTCGCATTTCGAGCGGCTGCGCGCCGGCCGCCGCGACACGGCGGAGACCAGCGCCCTGCATCTCGACCTGCTGCGCGACATGAAGCGGGTCAACGGCCACATCGTGGCGGCCGCGGCCTATCCGGTGCTGGAACGCTCGGGCGAGCTGCTGCCCAGCCGGGTCACCGACGGCGAGGGGCCGTGATGGCCGGCCCGCTGCGCATCGCCGTCGCCCAGAGCCGGATCGACCGCGACGTCCGAGCCAACGGCCGGGAGATCCGCGGCCTGATGCGCCGCGCCGCGGCGGGCGGGGCGCGGCTGGTCCAGTTCCCGGAAGGCGTCGCGTCCGGCTATTGCAAATCCGAGATCGCCTCCTGGGACGAGGTCAACTGGCCGGCGCTGCGCGAGGAGCTGGAGGAGACGGCGGCCCTGGCCGGCAGCCTGGGCCTGTGGCTGGTGCTCGGCAGCGCCCATCCGCTGACCGCGCCGCACCGGCCGCACAACAGCCTCTACGTCATCGCCGACACCGGCGTGCTGGCCGGGCGCTACGACAAGCGGCGCTGCTCGCACACCGAGATCACCGACTGGTTCTCGCCCGGGGAGACGCCGCTGACCTTCGCGGTGGACGGCTTCACCTTCGGCTGCGCCATCTGCATCGAGACCGTGTTCCCCGAGCTCTTCGCCGAATACGAGGCGCTGGGCGTCGACGCGGTGCTGGTCTCGGCCTATGCCCCTCACTCGGCCTTCAGCACGCTGGCCCGGGGCCATGCGGCGGCGACCTGCCTGTGGATCGGGCTCGCGAACCCGGCGCAGTGCAGCCGGGATCTTCCCGCCAGCCTGATCGGGCCGAACGGCGCCGTGCTGGTCGAGGGCGGCCGGGACGGCGGATCCGGCCTCGTCTTCGGCACGCTCGACCGGTCCGATCCGGCCTTCGCCATCGCGCTGGAAAAGGCGCGGCCCTGGCGCCGGACGGCGCGGCTGGGCGAGATCTACGAATCACGCCGGGTCGACGATCCGCGCAGCCGCGACCGGCTGGGGTTCTGATCGGCCGGGGTGGCGACGGTCCGGCAGAACGCCTCCAGCTCGGCGGCCACCGCCTCCGGCAGCGACCGGCCGCGCTCGAAGCCCCACCACAGCACGGCGCCCTGCCATTGCGCCGCCATCAGCCGGCCGAGATCGGGCCGCGGGCCGGCGGCGTCGGCCAGACGCCGGCCCAGCGCCGCGGCCAGCACCCGGCCCCAGGCGGCGCCGCGGCGGCGCAGCACCGGGTCGCGCAGATCCTCGCGCAGCACCAAGAGGCCCTCGGCATAGTCGTCCTCGGCGCCGTAGTCGCCGGACAGCGAGACCAGCAGATCGATGGCGCCCGCCGCGGTTGGCGCTGCCGCGGCGTCGGCCGCCGCGGTGCGGGCGTCCAGCAGGTCCCAGGCGCGCAGCAGCGCCGCCTGGACCAGCGCCGCCTTGCCGCCGAAGCGCTGCACCAGGGTCGCCGCCGACAGGCCGGTCTCGGCCGCCACCGCGGCGAAGGTCATGCCCTCCGGCCCGGCTCGGCGCAGCACCGCCAGGGCGCCGTCGAGCAGGGCTTCGTCCGGGATGGTGCGGGGGCGGGGCATTGGACTCGGTTTGTAAGCAAATGATTATTTATATAGCGGGCGCGGGCTCACTCAACCGGAGAGTCGATGATCCGGGAAGGCTCAGCCATTGAGCAGGCCGAGGGCCAGCGCGGTGGCGACGGCGCCGGTACGGCTGGTCGCCTGCAGCTTGCGGATCGCCGATTTGATATGGCCTTCGACCGTGTAGATCGACAGGCCGAGGCGGCGCGCGGCCTCCTTGTTCGAGGCGCCTCGGGCGACCAGGAGCAGGCAGTCCCGCTCGCGCTGGGTCAGAGCCGGAGGTGCCAGCGGCAGGGCGCCGGCGGCCCGGTGCGCCGCGGCCAGCCGGCGTTCGATGGCGAGGGCGCAGTCGAGATGCGGCGCGAGACAGCGCAGGACCAGGAGCTGCTCCTCGCTCCAGCCGGAGCCGTGCGGCGGCCGCCAGAGGGTCAGGGCGGCAGCGGATCTGTGCGGGTCGAAGCTGAGCCAGTACAGGCCGCTGAGCAGGCCCCACGGCTTCAGCACCTCATGGTAGAACCCGATGCCTGCGCCAGGCGTCCCCGGCACCGGCATGCCACCGAGGAAGACCGATCCGATCGGCAGCTGGGGCGGCGGCGGCCGGGAGCGGTCGGCGGCCGGCGTCGGCAGGAGACGGAGCCCGGTCTCGGGCCGCCCGCGCGGCGCGCAGAATCGGTGGAACGTCGTTCTCCTGCCGCCGAGGATCTCGGACAGGTGGTCGAACGCCGTCGCCCAGGCCTCGTTCCCGATGGAGGCCCGATAGATCCGACCGATCAGATCGAAAGGAATCGCTTCAGCCAAAACGAGGACTCAAATGATGCAGAGATCGTCCGCCGGCGGAAAACCAGCGGACGATCCTAGGATTATTGTAACTGTTTATGGTGTTTCGGTGGCGACAACCTGATTTCGTTGCCGCTATCCTATATTATGACTGACCCGGGATGAGGATGGGAAAGTCATGGGGCGCCCTCCCATCCTCAAGGGAATCCGGGATGTCAGCCACTACAGCACGAAGTCGGCCGCCGCCAGGGCGATGTTGCCGGAGAGCACGATGCTGAAGTCGGCGGTGCCGTCACCGTTGACGTCGCCGGTGATCAGCGTGTCGAACCCGCTGAAGACGAAGTGCAGCCCGCCGGCGCCTGCGCCGCCGAAGACGAACGCCTGGTTGCCGGCCACGCCGGTGTTGGCATCGATGGCCGAGAGGTCGATCCGGTCGGCCTGGGCGTGGCTGAAGTCGGTGATCCGATCCGCCCCGGCTCCGACCGGGCTCTGCGCCAGAGTCTCGTAGACGAAACGGTCGGCGCCGGCACCGCCCACGAGCGTGTCCTGCCCGGCGGCCCCGATGAGAGTGTCGCCGCCGTTGCCGCCGGAAAGATAGTCGTTGCCGTCGCCACCGGAGAGATAGTCGTTGCCGTCCTGGCCGTAGAGGCCGTCGTTGCCGCCGTAGCCGTAGAGCGAATTGTTGACGGCCGAGCCGATCAGGGTGTCGCCGTAGCTGGCGCTGCCGTAGACGGTCTCGATGTCGTACAGGCGGTCGCCGGCGGCATCGCCGTAGTAGCCGTAGGTGGTGCCCAGATCGATCCAGACCCCGGCGGTGCTGGCGTAGTAGTCGGCGGTATCGTTGTCGGTGCCGCCGTAGAGCGTGTCCGCCCCGGTGCCACCCTGGAGGTAGTCATTGCCGGCGCCGCCGGAGAGGGTGTCGTCGCCGGCATTGCCGTAGAGACGGTCGGCGCCGCCATAGCCGTAGAGCGAGTCGTTGGCAGCCGAGCCGATCAGGGTGTCGCCGTAGCTGGCGCTGCCGTAGACGGTCTCGATGTCGTACAGCCGGTCGCCGGCGGCGTCGCCGTAGTAGCCGTAGCCCGTGCTGAGATCGACCCAGACGCCGACGGTGCTGTCGTAGTAGTCGGCGGCGTCGACGCCGGTGCCGCCATAGAGCATGTCCGCCCCGGCGCCGCCCTCGAGATAATCGTTGCTATCGCCACCTGACAGCGTGTCATTGCCGGCACTGCCGTAGAGATAGTCGTAGCCGCCATAGCCGTAGAGCGAGTTGTCGGCGGCGGAACCGATCAGCGTGTCGCTGTAGCTGGCGGTGCCGTAGACGGTCTCGACGTCGTACAAGCGGTCGCCGGCGGCCTCACCATAATAGCCATAGGTGGTGCTCAGATCGATCCAGACCCCGGTGGTGCCGCTGTAGTATTCGGCGGAATCGACGCCGGCGCCGCCGTAGAGAGCGTCCGCTCCGGCGCCACCGTAGAGGTAGTCGTTGCCGTCGGCGCCCGAGAGAAGGTCGTTGCCGTCATAGCCGTAGAGATAGTCGCTGCCGCCATAGCCGTAGAGCGAATTGTTGGCGGCCGAGCCGATCAGGGTGTCGCCGTAGCTGGCGCTGCCGTAGAGGTTCTCGATGTCGTACAGCCGGTCGCCGGCGGCATCGCCGTAGTAGCCGTAGCCGCTGGTGAGGCTGACCCAGACCCCGGCGGTGCTGTCGTAGTAGTCGGCGGAATCGATGTCGCTGCCGCCGTAGAGCGTGTCCGCTCCGGCGCCGCCTTCGAGGTAGTCGTTGCCGCCATAGCCGGAGAGCACGTTGGCGACGGCCGAGCCGATCAGCGTGTCGCTGTAGCTGGCGGTGCCGTAGACGTTCTCGATGTTGAACAGGCGGTCGCCGGCCGCTTGGCCAAAGTAGCCGTAGGTGGTGCTCAGATCGATCCAGACCCCGGCCGTGCCGTAGTAGTACTCCGCGGAATCGATGCCGGAGCCGCCGTCCAGCCAGTCGGCGCCGTTGCCGCCATGGAGATAGTCGTTGCCGTCCATCCCGTACAGGGTATCGTTGCCGTCATTGCCGATAAGGGAGTCGTTGCCGCCATAGCCGGACAGCACGTTGGCGACGGCCGAGCCGATCAGGGTGTCGCCGTAGCCGGTCGTGCCCTGAACGTTCTCGATGTTGAACAGCCGGTCGCCTGCCGCCTCACCATAGTAGCCGTAGCCGGTGGCCAGGTTGACGTAGACTCCGGCGGCGCCGTTGTAGTCGGCGGTGTCGATGCCGGCGCCGCCGTCCAGCCAGTCGGCGCCGGCGCCGCCCTGAAGGAAGTCGTTGCCGTCCATCCCATACAGCACGTCATCGCCGGCATAGCCGTAGAGGCGGTCGTTGCCGGCGTAGCCGTACATGACATCGGCACTGGCCGTGCCGCCAATCGAATCATTGCCGTTGGTGCCATAATAATAGGGCATCGAGATCTCCTGAGTGAGGGCGAACGGCCATATCGGCACTGGCGCGGGGCGCCGTCGTCCGTCCATTGCATGAAGGGAAACTGTGCTGGGGCAAGGCTTGCCGTCGAGTGATGCCGCTTCGCACGGCGGCAAAGATCACCGCGGGCCGACCATTAACCTAAGCTGGTTTTGTCAATGTGGTCCTCTGTGGTGGCGAGATCGGGCCATCGCTCCGGATGAGCAGGCCGGCGACGTCCCGCGTCTGGTCGTCGACCGCCAAGCTCTTGTCTTTGTCCGGCCGGGCTTGCGCCTGCCGATCCCACGGCCTGCGACGGTGAACAACTCCGTCGCGGCGTGTGCCTTGTCGCGGCGCGCTCCCCCACAAGGGGCCTGTCGCCGCCAGGAGCGATGCTCCGGACGGAAGCGCCATTGACTGACAGTGTCCGGAATCAGGGGAATGGCCTCAACCCCCCAGGATCGGGGGGGACGGAATTTTGCCCGGGTGAATTGACGAGTTTTTACCCGGGCATTATAAGATATGAGTCCGATCGCGCCGCAGGTAGGGATGCCATGACCGTCGAGTCCGCCCGCGAGCCCGTTCCAGCCTGCACCGCCTTCGAAGGTGCTCGCCGCATCGCCTCCGGCCCGTTGGCAGAGGTCGCCCTGGCGGCGAAGCGGGCCGTCGAGCGTGGCGCGGGAGTGCTGGTCTTCGACGATGCCACCAGCTTGCCGATCGAGCTCGACCTGCGCGGCAGCGAGGCCGAGGTGCTGGCCCGGCTGTCGCCGCCGGCGGAGCCTGAAGCGCCGCGCGGCCCCGGCCGGCCGAAGCTCGGTGTCGTCGCCCGCGAGGTGACGCTGCTGCCGCGGCACTGGGACTGGCTGGCCGGCCAGCCCGGCGGCGCCTCGGTGACCTTGCGTCGCCTGGTCGAGGAGGTGCGGCGCGCCGGCGAGGGGCGGGACCGGCTGCGCCAAGCGCAGGAGGCGGCCTACCGCTTCATGGCGGCGATGGCCGGCGACCGGCCCGGCTTCGAGGAGGCGGCGCGCGCCCTGTTCGCGCCGGATCGTGACCGCTTCGCCGCGCTGACCGAGGCCTGGCCGGCCGATATCCGCGACCATGCCCGGCGCCTGGCCGCCGCCGCGTTCGACGCGCCGCATTCGGCCTGAAGGGGGACCATCATGTCGAACGCGATCGAGCGCGGCGCGGCCGCCGCTCCGGCCTCCGTGCCCCCCGTCCTGTGGAAGGCGTTCCTGCTGTTCCTCGGGCCGATGATGCTGAGCAACGTGCTGCAGGGGCTGTCCGGCACGGTCAACAACATCTATCTCGGCCAGATGATCGGGGTCGGCGCGCTCGCCGCCGTCTCGGCGTTCGTTCCGATCCTGTTCTTCTTCATCTCCTTCATCATCGGCCTCGGCGCCGGCGCCTCGGTGCTGATCGGCCAGGCCTGGGGCGCGCGGGACCCGGACAAGGTCAAGGCGATCGCCGGCACCGCCCTGGCGGTCACCATCCTGGCCGGGCTCGTGGTGGCGCTGTTCGGCGGCGCCTTCACCGGGCCGCTGCTGGCCGCGGTCGGCACCCCGGCCGACATCCTGGCCGATTCCACCGCCTATGCCCGGATCATGCTGATCGCCATGCCGGGCCTGTTCGTCTTCCTGCTGATGAGCTCGATGATGCGCGGCACCGGCGACACCATGACGCCGCTGCTGGCCCTGGCGCTGCAGACCGTGATCGGCCTCATTCTGACCCCGGCGCTGATCCGCGGCTGGGCCGGGCTGCCGCAGCTCGGCGTGCTCAGCGGCGCCTATGCCGCGATCGTCTCCTTCCTCGTCGCCCTGGCCTGGCTGGCCGTCCATCTGCGCCGCCGCGGCCACGCTTTGGCGCCGGACGCCGTGCTGCTGCGCCATCTCTGGATCGACCCGCAGATCCTGCGGGCGGTGCTGCGCATCGGCCTGCCCTCGGGCGTGCAGCTGGTGCTGGTGTCGCTGGCCGAGGTCGCGGTGCTGTCCTTCGTCAACGGCTTCGGCTCCGACGCCACCGCCGCCTATGGCGCGGTCAACCAGGTGGTCAGCTACGTCCAGTTCCCGGCGATCTCGATCGCCATCACCGCCTCGATCTTCGGCGCCCAGGCGATCGGCGCGGGCCATGCCGACCGGCTCGGCGCCATCACCCGCACCGGCATCCTGCTGAACCTGATCGTCACCGGCGGGCTGGTGGCGGTCTTCTACCTGTTCTCGCGCACGCTGATGGGCCTGTTCCTGACCAGCCCGCCGGTGATCGATCTGGCGCAGGACCTGCTGCACATCACGCTGTGGAGCTACATCGTGTTCGGCCTGGCCGGCGTGGTCGCCGCGGTGATGCGGGCCAGCGGCACGGTGCTGGCGCCGATGGCGATCTCGCTCTTCGCCATCCTCGGCGTCGAGGTGCCGGTGGCCTGGGCGCTCGGCCGCAGCATCGGCATCGACGGCATCTGGATCGCCTATCCGGTCGCCTTCATCGTCATGGCGCTGGGCCAGATCGCCTATTACCGGCTGGTGTGGCGCAAGCGGGCGATCCGGCGGATCATTTGAGCGGCTTGCCGCGACGGGCCGGACCGGCTAACCCGGGGGCCATGGACGACCTGCTGCGCGATCTGCGCGTCGCCGCCTGCTTCCTGACCCGGCTGCCGGTCCGCTGGCCGGCGGACGCGCCGGCCGATGCGCTGGCCCGGTCGATGCGGCTGTTCCCGCTGGCCGGGGCCGGCATCGGCGCGGCCGCCGGGCTGGTCTGGGCGCTGGCGCTCTGGCTCGGCGCCTGGGTCCTGGCCGGGCTGGCGCGGCGCCGCATCGGCGGCCAGACCGGCGACGTGCTCGGCGCCGCCCAGCAACTGGCGGAGGTCGCGGTGCTGTGCGCCGCGGGGGCGGCATGAGCACGACCCGCTGGTGGTGGGTGCGCCACGCCCCCGTGCTCAATCCGGACAAGCTGCTCTACGGCCGGCTCGACCTTGAAGCCGACACCGGCGACGTGGCGGCGATCGCCGCCCTCGCCGCCCGGCTGCCGCGCCGGGCGGTGTGGCTGCAGTCGCCGTTGCGCCGCACCGCCGAGACCGCGGCGGTGCTGCTGGCGGCGATGGGCGAGGCGGCCGTGCCGGCGGTCGAGCCGGCGCTGATCGAGCAGGATTTCGGCGCCTGGCAGGGCCGGCCGAGCCGCGAGGTCTACGGGGCGCTGCCGCGGCATGATCCGTTCTGGTCGCACCCCTCCGCCCATGCCGCGCCCGGCGGCGAGAGCTTCGAGGCCATGCTGCGCCGGGTGCAGCCCGCGATCCTGACCCTGTCGGACGCCCATGCCGGCTGCGACATCATCGCCGTCGCCCATGCCGGAACCATCCGCGCCGCGGCGGCGTTGGCGCTGGACCTGGATGGCGAGCACGCGCTGCGACTCGCGGTCGACACGCTGTCGCTGAGCCGGATCGACCGCATCCGGTCGTCCTCCGGCGCTGAAAGCTGGCGAATCATCGCCCTGAATCTGCCATTTGGAACGGAAAAGATGTATTGATTGTTTAGCGGTATGCCACGAATCTTCATGTGGAGTCTGAGGAGAGCCCCGACCATGATCGACCGCCGCATGTTCCTCCGCCTGACGGGGGTGTCGACCGTTGGGCTGGCGCTGCCGGGCATGCTCGCCGGCTGCGGCTCGGCCACCTCGACGCCGAGCGACGCGCAGCTGCTGGTCGACGAAAGCCGCGGCGCGCTGCAGGCGCTGCTGTCCGCGCAGGAGCTGTCGGCGCTGCCGCGCTACATCCGCGGCGCCAAGGCGGTGCTGATCGCGCCGGAGCTGCTCCGCGGCGGCTTCATCTTCGGCGGCCGCGGCGGCAATGCGGTGATGGTGGTCCGGATGTCGGACGGCAACTGGAGCTACCCAGCCTTCTACGGCGTCGGCGGCGGCACCTTCGGGCTGCAGATCGGCGGCCAGGTCTCGCAGCTGGTGCTGACGATCATGACCGACAAGGGTCTGCGGGCCGTGGAGCAGAGCAGCTTCACCGTCGGCGCCGACCTGTCGGGGTCGCTGTTCACCCTCGGCGCCGGCATCGGCGCCTCGACCGGGCTGAACACCAATGCCGACATGTACGCCTTCTCGCAGAACAGGGGGCTGTTCGCCGGCGGCACGCTGGACGGCACGGTGATCAGCGAGGACCAGGGCAAGAACGACGCCTATTATGGCTTCGGCACCGCGGCGCGGGTCATCTTCCAGGGGCAGAGGAGCAACCCGGGCGCGGACCAGCTGCGCAACCTGCTGCCGAGGTAAGGGGCCAGCCGACCCCGCGCTCCATCAGCTGTAACGCTGCTCCTGCCAGGGGTCGCCCTCGTTGTGGTAGCCGCGCTCCTCCCAGAAGCCCGGGCGGTCGGCGGCGACGAACTCGATCCGCTTCACCCATTTGGCGCTCTTCCAGAAGTGCCAGCGGGGCATGATCACGCGCAGCGGCCCGCCATGCTCGACCGCGATCGGCTCGCCGTCGTGATGGGTCGCCAGCAGCACATCCTCCTCGGCGAAGGCGTCGAGCGCGACGTTGGTGGTGTAGGTGTCGTAGCTGTGGAACACGACGTGCCGGGCCTCGGGCTTCGGCCGCACCAGCGACAGCAGGTGCCGGGCCGAGACGCCGCGCCAGCGGTTGTCGAAGCGCGACCAGGCAGTGACACAGTGGATGTCGGAGACGTCCTCGAACTCCGGCTGGGCCAGGATGTCGGCCCAGCGCCACACCGTCGGGGCCTCGACCAGCCCGTCGATGGTCAGCCGCCATTTGTCGAGCGGGATCTCCGGCTGCACGCCGAGATCGAGCACCGGCCAGGTCTCGACCAGGCGCTGGCCCGGCGGCAGCCGATCGCGTTCGGGATCCGAGGTGGCTCCGGTCAGCAGCCGGCCCTCGCGCGCCCAGCGCTTCTTGCTCTCGACCAGCTTCGGCCGGACCGAGCCGAGATCGCCGTCATCCGCCATGGCCATGCTTCCTTGCTGGGGCACGACAATATGGCCGAGCTCCACACCAACAGATAGCGTCGCCAAGCCGGCCGATCCAGGGCTGCCCATTCCCGGGCGAATGAACCATGCCTATCTGTCCGGGCAGTGGCGCGGCGTCCCAAGTTGCCGGCAACTGGGCGCTATGCGATCCTTGATGCACCAAAGCGAAGCGAGGTCAGTGCTATGGCGAAAAACACCGGACAGTCGAGTCGCATCGGCCCGGTGAAGGAGCGGGCGCAGGTGAAAAACCCGGTTACGGGTCGATACGTGAAGATCGACACCAGCACGGGCCGGATCGTCGATCAAAAGAAGTCACCTGGTCCGTACAAGGGCATCAAGGACGTGACGCGGCATCCATAGTAGCGCTGGCTTTCTCGCCACTGACGGAGGACGTTCTCGATTCGCCTCCAAGTAGCCTGCTGCCGAGGCACGCCTTCATCATGCGGCAACTCGGCAATCCGCCCGAAGTCGACCTGACGATGACCCGAATCGTCACCGAGGTGTTCGCCGAACATGGCATCTCAATCAAGGATGCCGACGCGACCACGGGCGGGAAGGATTTCTTGGAACGCATCCTCGGCCTGATCCGATCGACGGGCTTTACCGTTGCGATATTTTCCGATGAGACCCGGGCCAGCGCGATGGCGAATATCGCCCTCGAACTCGGTTTTGCCGCGATGTGTGGGAAGCCGCTCGTCATCGTCAAATCGAAACAGGCGACAGCACCTTCCGATCTCACGAGGACCGATTGGATCGTCTACGAGGCTGGCCAGGAGCAAAGATTTCGCCGCAAGCTCGGGCAAGCGATCGGTGAGATCCGGCGCCTGGCAGACTACGAGCACGATTTGCTGCAGGTTGCTTTTAAGGCCAGATCGATGGATTGCGGCGTTGCCTTCGAGCGCGCAAACAAAGGGTTCCTTCTTTCCGGCGAAAAGCGCTTCATCGACGCTGCCGCGATCATCCTGCGACGACTCCAGGGAGTTGCCGGCGATGATGGGATCGGAGACTTGGAACGTCTGCGAACCGAGATCGGTATGTTTCTTCGTCAGGCGCGTAGTGTGATGATCGCGGACCAGAGCGCTTGAAGTCTCTCTTCGCAACCTGACTGAGCCGATGAGTCGTCTTCTCTATCTCCTATTCATCGCTGGCTTTCTGCTCGCGCCCGGCCTTGCCGCCGGCCAGGTGCCGGGAACATCCGCGCCGGCCCCACCGGCCGCGTCCGACCAGCCGGCCGACCCCGAGCGGGTCAAGGCGCTGATCGCCACGCTGCAGGACGACAAGGCGCGGGCCGAGCTGGTGGCCCGGCTGCAGCTGCTGCTGCAGACCCAGGCGCAGCAGCAGGAGGAGCGCAGCGCGCTGGAGACGGTCGGCAGCCAAGCCCTGGTCGTGGTCTCGGACAAGGTGCGCGACGTCACCGGCGCGGTCGCCGAGATCGGCGCCACCCTGGCGCGGCTGCCGGAGCTGGCGACCTGGACCCGGGACCAACTGTCCGACCCGGCCGCCCGGGAGCGCTGGGGCGTGGTGTTCCTCAACGTGGTCGGCGTCGTCCTCGCCGGCATCGCCGCCGGCTGGCTGGTCCGGCTGCTGCTGCGCCGGCCCTTCGCGGCGCTGAACGGCAAGGCTCCGGCCACGCTCTGGGGCAAGATCCCGCTGCTGCTGGCCCAGGCGGTGCTCGACTTCCTGCCGCTGATCGCCTTCGTGCTCGGCGCCTATGCCATGGCGGTGGTGCTGGACCCGCCCTGGTTCGTCCGCACCGTGGTGCTGGCGCTGGTCAACGCCGCGATCATCAGCGGCGTGGCCCTGATGCTGATCCGCCTGGTGCTGACGCCGGAACATCCGCATCTGCGGCTGCTGCAGGTCGGCGACGAGACCGCCGGCTACCTCTATGTCTGGGCCAAGCGGCTGATCTACCTGCTGGTGTTCGGCTACCTCGCGGTCTCCACCGCCATCGTGCTCGGGCTGCCCGCCGGCAGCCTGACCGCGCTGAAATACCTGATCGGCCTGGCCGTCGCGGCGATGCTGGTGGTGCTGATCCTGCAGAACCGGCAGCCGGTCGCCGACTGGCTGCGCGGCCGCCGGCGCCACGCCGCGGAGGGCGAGGAGGCCGGCGTGACACGCGCGGTCGGTTCCGCCCGCCGGCGCTTCGCCGATGTCTGGCACCTCGTCGCCATCGCCTATGTCGTCGTCACCTTCGCGATCTGGGCGCTCGGCATCAATGGCGGCTTCGTCTTCGTCCTGCGGGCCACGCTGCTGACCGTGCTGGTCCTGGTGCTGGCGCGGCTGGTCTCCGCCTACGGGCCGCGGCTGATCCACCGCGCCTTCTCGATCGGGCCGGAGCTGAAGGCCCGCTTCCCCGGCCTCGAGCACCGCGCCAACCGCTATCTGCCGGTGCTCGACACCGGGCTGAAGGTCGTCGTCCTCGTGGTCAGCGTCCTGGTGCTGCTCGAGGTCTGGCAGCTCGGCGGCATCGCCTGGATGGAGACCGACACCGGCCGCGCCATGCTGGCCAGCGGCGGCGCCATCCTGCTGGTGATCGTGGCGGCACTGGTGGCGTGGGAGGTGGTCAGCCAGCTGATCGAATACCACCTGAACCGGCACGATTCCTCGGGCAACCTGGTGCAGCGCAGCGCCCGCGCCCGCACGCTGCTGCCGCTGCTGCGCAACGCCTTCCTGGTGCTGCTGATCACCGTCGTGACGCTGATGGTGCTGTCGGAGGTCGGGCTGAACATCGCGCCGCTGCTGGCCGGCGCCGGCGTGGTCGGCCTCGCCATCGGCTTCGGCGCCCAGACCCTGGTCAAGGACGTCATCACCGGCGTCTTCATCCTGTTCGAGGACACGCTGTCGGTCGGCGACGTGGTCCAGATCGGCTCGGACAGCGGCGTGGTCGAGAGCATCACCATCCGCACCATCCGGCTGCGCGACGAGACCGGGGCGGTGCACACGCTGCCGTTCAGCTCCGTCACCTCCATCATCAACATGACGAAGGATTTTTCCTTCGCCGTGTTCAATGTCGGCATCGGCTACGACCAGGATGTCGACCGCGTGATCGAGGTGCTGCGCGACCTCGGCCGCGAGTTGCAGCTCGACCCCGCCTGGGCGCCGGCGATCCTGGCGCCGATCGAGATCATCGGCCTCGACAAGTTCGGCGACAGCGCCGTGACCATCAAGGCGCGGATCAAGACGCCGCCGAGCAAGCAATGGGGCGTGATGCGGGAGTTCAACCGCCGGATGAAGCGGCGCTTCGACGAGCTCGGCATCGACATCCCGTTCCCGCACCGGATGGTGCTGACCCGCAGCCTGGACCGGCCGGAGGACGCCGCCGCTCAGGGAGCATCGTCGGGATCGTAGTGGGAGTCGTGCTTCTTGCGGGCCAGGTGCATCAGCCCGAGATTCAGGGCGATGATGCCGACCACGGCGATGCCGAGCGCAATCCAGCCGTGGATGCTCATGTCCAGCCTGAACAGGTCGCCCATCGCTGGTCCTCCCGGTCCCCTGCGGCGCATTTTCGGGTGCCAAGCGCCGCTGCGATCTGTAATCTCTCTAAAAACCGCCAGCAGTTCCGCGGCAAGAGAGGGTTTTGAGCCATGACGCTCGAGGAGAGGTGTGTCTCCGCCGGCCTGAAGATGACCGATCAGCGTCGTGTCATTCTACAGGTGTTGACCGAATCTCTCGACCATCCATCGGTCGAGACCGTCTATCACCGGGCCCGCGAGATCGATCCGTCGATCAGCATCGCGACCGTATACCGCACCCTGCACCTGCTCGATGAGCTGAACCTGGTGCAGCGGCACGACTTCAACGAGAACTACTCCCGCTTCGAGGTCAACCTCGAGCATCACCACCACCTGATCGACCTTGAAACCGGTGAGGTCATCGAGTTCAAGGACCAGGAGCTGGAGGTGCTGAAGGAGAAGATCGCCAAGCGCCTCGGCTTCGAACTGGTCGATCACAGGCTCGAACTCTATGGCCGGAAAAAGAAGTCCTGAGGGCTGCGGCTTCGGTGCCGAGCCCTTCCCCGAGGGCTCGGCGGATTGCCGTTGCCAGCAGGCCGTGACCCGCGCCTACAGCGAGATGGTGGCCCGCGGCGCCCCGCGTTCGGTGGCGATGGACGCGGCGATCCGCGTCTTCGTCTACCATCATCCCGAAGTCCCGGCGTTCCGCGCCCATGACACGGTGGAGACCTGGGTCTTTTCCGGTCCGCTGAACTGAGCGACCTCCACGCCGCTGGCATCCGGGGCACCCGGGCCGGGGCGTGGCTGCGGAGGTTGCGGCTGCCCAGCGGCCTCATCCTCCTCACCTTCCTCGCGAGCCATCTGATCAACCATTCGATCGGGCTGGTGTCGCTGGATGCGATGGAGGGCGGGCTCAAGCTGTTCATCCTGGTGTGGGAGAAGCAGCCCGGCCTGACCGTCCTCTCCGCCGCCTTCCTGGTCCACATCGCCAACGCGTTGGTGTCGATCTGGCAGCGCCACAACTTTCGGCTGAAGCCCTGGCAGGCCGTGCAGCTCGGGCTCGGCCTCGCCATTCCGCTGCTGCTGGCCGTCCATGTCTTCGCCACCGTCGTCGCCTTCGAGGTGTACGGCGTCGGCACGCCCTATCGCCTCATCCTGTCGCTGATGTGGGGCGGCGATGGCGGCGGGGCGCTGCAGCAGACGGTGCTGGTGCTGATCGCCTGGGGGCATGGCTGCATCGGCGTGCATTACTGGCTGCGGCTCAAGCCCTGGTATCCGAAGGCGCTGCCCTTCCTCTACGCGGTCGCCCTGCTGCTTCCGGCGCTCGGCCTGGCCGGCTTCGTCTCGGCCGGGCTGCAGGTCCGGGCGCTGGCGGCCCAGCCGGGCTGGCTGGAGGATTTGTACCGCACGATGAAGCTGACGCCGGAGGCGCAGGCCTTCGCCGCCGAAGGGGCGCTGTGGACCCGGATCGCCATCCTGGCGCTGATCCTCGCCGCCTTCGCCGGGCCGGTGCTGCGGGCCCTCAAGGCCCGCCATGGCGGGCCGAAGCTGTATTACCGCGACACCAAGGTGCTCGACATCATCCCCGGCGCCACGGCGCTGGAGATCATCCGCGCCGCCGGCATCCCGCAGGCCATGGTCTGCGGCGGCCGCGGCCGCTGCTCGACCTGCCGGGTGAGGGTCGGGCTGGGCGCCGAGCACCTGCCGCCGCCGGCGGCGGACGAGGCCCGCGTGCTGCAGCGGATCGGGGCGCCCGAGGGGGTGCGGCTGGCCTGCCAGATCCGGCCGGTCAAGGACCTCGAGGTCACGCCGCTGCTGCCGCCGAATGCAACCGCCCGCGACGGCTTCCAGGGCCCCGGCCACCGCCATGGCCAGGAGCGCGAGATCGCGGTGATGTTCGCCGATCTGCGCGGCTTCACCCGCCTGTCGGAGCATCGCCTGCCCTATGACGTGGTGTTCCTGCTGAACCGCTACTTCGCCGCCATGGGCCAGGCGATCGAGGCGGCGGGCGGCCAGGTCGACAAGTTCATCGGCGACGGGGTGATGGCGCTGTTCGGGGTCGAGGCCGGGCGCGAGGCGGCCAGCCGCCAGGCGCTCGACGCCGCCCGGCGGATGGCGGTGCGGCTGGTCGAGCTGAACGAGGCCCTGGCCTCGGACCTGAAGGAGCCGCTGCGCATGGGCATCGGCCTGCATGCCGGCCCGGCCATCGTCGGCGAGATGGGCTATGGCGGGGTCAAGGGCCTGACCGCGGTCGGCGACACGGTCAACATCGCCAGCCGGCTGGAAGGGCTGTGCAAGGGCTATGGCGCGGAGCTGGTGGTCTCGCAGGATCTGCTCGACCATGCCGGCGCCGACCTGTCGGTCTTCCGCGCCGAGCAGGTGGCGATCCGCGGCCGGCGCGACCAGCTGCGCATCCGGGTCGTCAGCCGGATCGCCGATCTACGGGGGTGACGGGCAGTTCGCTGGCGGCGGTCCTACGATACCACCGGCCTTTGAGTTTGACGTTCCAGGCTCTTCTTCGTCATGGCGAGGCGCGTAGCGCCGTGGCCATCCAGGGGGCCGGTGCGAGCGGCCCTGGATGGCCACGCCCCTGCGGGGCTCGCCATGACGGGTCAAAGTCCTGCGCCTTCGTATTCAAATCGACACCCCCAGCAGCGTGTCCAGGAAGGCGCGCAGGGCGGCCCAGAGGGCGGCGGAGACGGCAACGAGGATCGCCAGCGCGCCGGCGCTGACCGCCCAGCCGACCGAGACGGCGATGCCGTCGCGCTCGACCAGGCCGATGGCGAAGGCCGAAATCGCCAGCGCCGGCACGATGTTGCCGAGCGGGATCGGCATGAACAGGATGACGGCCAGCAGCAGGCAGGCGGCGCCGATGAAGCGGTCCGGCACCGGGCCGATCAGGATCGACAGGCGCGGCCGCAGCAGCCGCTCGGCCTTGACCAGCCACGGCACCATGCGGTCGACCAGCCGGGCGAAGTCGGCCCGCGCCACCGACCGCTGGGTGATCATCCGCGGCAGCCACAACACCGGGCGGCCGAGCATCAGCTGCGTGGTGATGAACAAGAGCGGCGCGCCGAGGACGGAGGAGGTGCCGGGCGGCGTCGGCAGGATGTTCGGCGCGGCGAAGACCAGCATCAGCGCGCCGAAGGCCCGGTCGCCGAAGGCGGTCAGGATGTCGGCGATGGCGATGCGCTCGCCGCCCTCCGCGGCCAGATCCTGCAGCACCTCCGAGAAGCGCCGACGGCGCTTCGGCCCGGCGGGCACGGCCGCGCCGGGGTCGTCGTGCTGGATCTCGGTCTGGTGGGCGTCGGGCAAGCGGCTGGTCCGGCATGATGGGTCCAGCCTCTGGTGTTACCGAGTCCGCCGTGACGGACGCAAGCGCGCGGTTGTCTCAGCCCCTCGGTCATGCCTCCCGCGCAGCCCACAAGAGGCCGCGATGCAGGATGGTCTTCATCGACCGGTTCTCGAACTCCTCCACCCGGTGGCCGAGCGCGCTGTAGAACACCCGGCCGGCGCCGTGGCGGCGCTTCCACACCACCGGCATGGCGTGGCCGGCGATCCAGGGCGCGTGCTCGCCGGTGAAAATGGTCTCGGCCAGCACCTCGTTGTTCGGGTCGACATGCATGTAGTACTGCTCGGACCGGTAGGCGAAATCCTCGATCCCCTGCATCACCGGGTCGTCCGGCCGGGTCACCCGCACCCGGTAGTCGATGATGTTGCCGGGATGGGCCACCCACTGGCCGCCGGTCATGAACTGGTAGGCCACCTCGTTGCGGAAGGCGTCGCACATGCCGCCGTGGAAGCCGGCCAGGCCGACGCCGCTCTCGACCGCGGCGGTCAGGTTGGTGACCTCCTCCTTCTCCATGGTCGACATGGTGTAGATCGGCACGATCAGGTGCATGTCCTTCAAGGCCGGGTCGGCGAAGGCCTCGGTGGTGTCCTCGATGAACACCTCGAAGCCGTCACCGCGCAGCATCCCGGCCACCTCATCCGCGCATTCCTTGGGGGTGTGGCCGTTCCAGCCGCCCCAGACGATCAGCGCCTGCCTGGTCATTGTTCCGTCTCCCTTTCGCAACTCAGGCGGCCCGGCCGAAGGCGGGCTCCACCGGCATCGGTTCCGGCCGCGCGCAGCGGCTTTCGATCTCGATCGGACGGCCCTCGCGGCCGGATCGCTCCACCGCCTCCATCACCTCCAGCACATGGAAGGCCAGCTCGGCGTTGGCGCGGTGCGGGCGGCCGGTGCGGATGGCCTGGGCCAGGTCGGCGACGCCGATGATCCGGTAGTTGCCGTCGCCATAGGCATGGCCGGTCGCCTCGGCCTTCCACTCGGTACGGTCGACCGACACCAGCACGTCGCCGCCGAAGGTGTTCGGGTCCGGCACGCTCAGCGACGCCGTCTCGCCATAGATCTCGATCGGGGCGTGGCGGTGGGCCGGGATGTCGAAGCTCATCACCATGGTCACCACGGCGCCGGAGGCGAAGGCCAGCGTGCCGGTGATGTGGGTCGGGGTGCCGACCGGCACCACCTGGCCGGTGCGCGGGCCGCTGGCGATGCGGCGCTCGGTGTAGGCGGCGGCGACCGTCCCGGTCACCCGCGCCACCGGGCCCAGCATGTTGACCAGCGTGGTCAGATAGTAGGGGCCCATGTCGAACAGCGGGCCGCCGCCCTTGGCATAGTAGAAATCCGGGTTCGGGTGCCAGCGCTCATGCCCCGGCACCATCATGAAGGCGGTGCCGGCGACCGGCCGGCCGATCCGCCCGGCATCGATCAGCGCGCGCGCCGTCTGCTGCCCGGCGCCGAGGAAGGTGTCGGGGGCGCTGCCGACGCGCACGCCCCTGGCCCTGGCGGCCTCCAGCAGGGTGCGGCCCTCGGCGACGCTGACCGCCAGCGGCTTCTCCGCATGCACATGCTTGCCGGCGGCGATCGCCTGCAGCCCGACCGGCACATGCGCCTGCGGCGTGGTCAGGTTCAGCACGATCTCGATCTCGGGATCGGCCAGCAGCTGCTCGATGCTCAGCGCCGCGATGCCGAACTCGGCCGCCTTGGCCTGGGCCGCCTCCAGGTTAAGGTCGGCGCAGGCGCGGACCTGCAGGATCGGGAAGTTGGGTGCCGCCTTCAGATAGGCGCCGCTGATCACGCCGCAGCCGATGATGCCGACGCCGACGGGTCTCTCGCTCATGGTCCACTCCGCTATCGGGGCATGCCCTGGCCGTTCCAGGGCGCTTCGTAGAGCTGCCGCAGCACCAGGCTGGCCGCGCCGCGGGCCCAGGCGTCGTCGCTCCATTCATGCAGGATGATCTCGGTGCCGCGCCGGATCGGCACCGGCACGACGCGGTCGATGGTGGCCAGCAGGGCCGGCTCCATCAGGTCGCGGGCCTGGATGGCGCTGCCGGCCACGATCACCTTGGGCGGGCTGTGCAGCGTGATCAGGTTGCCGACGGCGAAGCCCAGGATGGCGCCGGCCTCCTCGAACAGGGCGCGGATCTCGGCCCGGCCAGCCCGCGCCATGTCGCGCAGGCGGCCGATGGCGCGCGGATCCTCCGGCGCGATCGGCCCGGCCTCCGCCCCCAGCAGGGCGCGGGCGCGGGTGACGATGCCGTGGTCCGAGACATAGGCGTCGATGCAGCCGCGCTGGCCGCAGCGGCAGGGCAGCCCGTCCAGGGCCATCTTGGTGTGGCCGAACTCCGTCCCCATCCCGGCGGCGCCGCGATGCACGTCGCCGTTCAGGAACAGGCCGAGCCCGACCGAATCCTCGACCGCCACCACGGCGAAGCTGTCGCTGTCGCGGCCATGACCGAACCAGTGCTCGGCCAGGGTGACCAGATGGACGTCGTTCTCGACCGTGGTGGGCACGCCGAGCCTGTCGCGGACCATCGCCGCCAGCGGCACGTCCGGCGCGCCCAGGATCGGGGTCCAGACGCAGGTGCCGCTGCGGCCGTCGATGAAGCCGGGCAGGCCGATGCCGATGCCGCCCAGCCGGTCCAGCGCCAGATCGGCGTCGCCGACGCAACGGCGGATGCCATCTTCCAGGATGTCGGCCACCACCTCCGGCGCCTGGCGGGCGACGCGGATCGGCAGCGACAGGGTCTTCACCACATCGGCCTTGTAGTCGGTGACGGCGATGCTGATCTGATGCGGCGCCAGCTTGACGCCGCAGACGAAGGCGGCCTCGCGGTTCAGCTCCAGCATCACCCGCGGCCGGCCGCGTGCGGCGGTGCCGACGCCTTCGACCGCCCGGGCCAGGATCAGGTTCTCCTCGATCAGCCCGCCGGTGATGGCCGAGATGGTGGCCGGCGCCAGCTCGGTGCGCTGCACGATCTCGACCCGCGAGATCGGGCCGTAGCGCCGCACCACATCCAGCACATGGAAGCGGTTGATCGCCCGCATCAGCTCCGGATCGGCGGTCTTCATTCCGTCATGATCCGAATTTTATGGTGCGGCGCACCATGCCGGGAAGGCCGATGCGGCTTGGGGCGAACGGCTTCGCCTGGTCTCGATTCAGCGCTTCCATCCCATCCGTCGGGCCATATTGTTTCGAATTCTCGGCAATCGTCCGATTTTTTCGATCTTGACAGGGCTCACCCTAGCCGGTCTGATAAATTCGTAAAACGAAAAAATTAAACCGGCGAGGGAGAAGACGCATGGACCTGTCGCGCTCCATCATCCGCAGCGACCGCCGCAGCCTCCTGAAGTCGATGGCGGCGGGGGCGGGCGCCCTGGCCGCCGGCCCGCTGCTGGCGCGGCCCGCCATCGCCCAGGCGCGCGAGATCACGATGATCAGCGACGCCAGCAACAACCGCCCGGTCGTCGAACGCATCGCCGCCGATTTCGAGCGCGACACCGGGGTCAAGGTCACGATCAACGGCATCGACCATGAGTCGAACAAGACCGCGATCCGCAACTACCTGGTCACCAGCCCGCCCGACGTCTGCTTCTGGTTCAGCGGCAACCGCATGCGCGCCTTCGTCAAGCGCGGGCTGTTCGACGACATCACCGACCTGTTCCAGCGCGAGAAGTTCTACGACGTGCTCGGGGTGATGACCCAGACGGTCAGCGTCGACGACCGGCAATACGGCCTGCCGACCGGCGGCTCGATGTGGGGGATGCTGTACCGCAAGGACGTCTTCGCCCAGCACGGGCTGACGCCGCCGAAGACCTGGGACGAGATGATCGCCACCTGCGACAAGGCTGCGGCGGCCGGGCTGGTGCCGCTCGGCATCGGCACCAAGGAGCTGTGGCCGGCCGCCGGCTGGTTCGACTATCTGAACCTGCGGATCAACGGCCTCGACTACCACATGCGGCTGATGGACGGGCAGGCGACCTATCTGGATCCGGAGCTGACCGCCGTGTTCGACCGGTGGGAGGACCTGATCAAGCGCAACTACTTCCTGCCGAACCACACCTCCTATTCCTGGCAGCAGGCGGCCGCCTTCCTGGTGCAGGGCAAGGCGGCGATGTTCTTCCTCGGCAACTTCGCGCGCCGGGTGTTCCCGGACGACCAGGTGGAGCAGCTGGCCTTCATCCCGTTCCCGCAGATCCAGCCGGGGATCGGGCCGTTCGAGGAGTTCTCGGTCAACTCGATCCACATCCCGGCGCGGGCCAAGAACAAGGAGCTGGCGCGCGACTTCCTGGCCTATTTCTACCGGCCGGAGAATCTCGGCGCCTATCTGCAGCCGGACGGCAACATCCCGGCGCGCAAGGACGTCAAGATGCAGGTCGACCCGCTGATGCAGTCGGTGGTCGACACGCTGCAGGCGGCCAAGGGCACCTCGCAGTTCTACGACCGCGACACTGACCCGGACATGGCCCAGGCCGGGCTGAACGCGTTCCAGGAGTTCATGGTCGCGCCGGACCGGCGGCAGGCGATCCTCCAGCGGCTCGAGACCACCCGCAAGCGGGTGTTCAAGGCATGAGCCTGGCCGCGCCGATCGCCACGCGGAACGCGAGCGGCGCCGGGTTGCGGCAGCGCTGGCGGCGCCATCTCGACTGGGCCTGGCCGGTGCTGTTCCTGCTGCCGGGCGGCGTGCTGTTCGGGATGGTGATCGTGCAGTCCACGGTCGAAAGCCTGTGGATCAGCCTGCATGACTGGGACGGGATGGGCGACAAGGTCTGGATCGGCCTGGCCAATTACTATGAGCTGGCCGACGACCCGCAATTCTACGTGTCGCTGCAGAACAACCTGATCTGGCTGGTGCTGTTCCTGCTGGCGCCGGCCGCGGGGCTGGGCCTCGCCATCCTGCTGAACCAGAAGCTCCGGGGCATGCGGCTGGTCAAGTCGCTGTTCTTCGTGCCGCTGGTGCTGGCGCCGGTCACGGTCGGCGTGGTCTTCACCTGGTTCTACGACCCGACCTTCGGCCTGCTGGCCATGATCTTCCAGGCGGTGGGGGCGGCGGCGCCGGCCCTGCTGTCGGACGAGCGCTTCGTCACCTTCGCCGTGGTCGCCGCGGCGCTGTGGCCGCAGATCACCTTCTGCATGGTGCTGTTCCTGGCCGGGCTGAACAACCTGGACGACGACATCCTCGGCGCCGGCCGGGTCGACGGCGCCCGCGGCTGGCCGATGTTCTGGAACGTGGTGCTGCCGCAGCTGCGCCAGGTCTCGTTCATCGCCATCGCGGTCACCGTGATCGGCGCGCTGCGCAGCTTCGACCTGGTGGCGGTGATGACCCAGGGTGGGCCGTTCGGCTCCTCCTCCGTCCTCGCCTACCAGATGTACGAGCAGGCGATCTTCAGCTACCGCTTCGGCTACGGCGCGGCCATCGCCTCGGTGCTGTTCCTGGTCATGTCGGTGTTCATCGCCTGGTATCTGCGCCGGATGGTGCGGGTCGAGGCGGGGGGCGGCTGATGTATCCGCTGCCGATCGACCGCGCCGGCCCCGGCGCCCGCATCGCCTATCGCGGCTCCATCGGCGTGGTGCTGCTGCTGTGGCTGCTGCCGCTGCTGGCGATCCTGCTGACCTCGGTGCGCAGCCTGGACGACCTGTCGGTCGGCAACTACTGGGGCTGGCCCAGCCGGATCGAGCTGATCGAGAACTACCGCGCGGTGTTCGCCGACACGCCGATCCTGCGCTTCATGCTGAACAGCCTGATCATCACCGTGCCCTCTGTGGTCGGCGTGCTGGTGCTCAGCACCTTCGCCGGCTACGTGCTGTCCAAGCACCGCTTTCCCGGCCACATGCTGGTCTTCGCGGTCTTCGTCGGTGGCAATTTCGTGCCGCACCAGATCCTGATGATCCCGGTGCGCGACCTGATGGTGCAGCTGGGCCTGTACGACACCTTCGCCGCGCTGATCCTGTTCCACATCGCCTTCCAGACCGGCTTCGCCACCCTGTTCATGCGCAACTTCATCGCCCGGCTGCCGAACGAGCTGTTCGAGGCGGCGCGGGCCGAGGGCGCGTCGCCGGCGCAGATCCTGGGCCTGGTGGTGGTGCCGCTGCTGCGCCCGGCCCTGGCGGCACTGGCGATCCTGACCTTCACCTTCGTCTGGAACGACTATTTCTGGGCGCTGGTGCTGACCCAGAGCGACGCGGTCAAGCCGGTCACCTTCGGCCTCGCCACGCTGCGCGGCCAATACGTTTCGGTCTGGAATCTGATTTCGGCGGCGACGGTGGTTGTGGCGATCCCCCCGGTGGTGATGTTCTTCCTGATGCAGCGCCACTTCATCGCCGGCCTGACCATGGGGGCGGTGAAGGGCTGATGACACTCTCGACAGACGGAAAGACAGGCATGGCTACGGAAGCGAAGCTGCGTTGGGGCATTCTCGGGCCGGGCCGGATCGCCCGGGACTTCGCCGGCGGCGTGGCCCGGTCGCGCACCGGCAAGCTGGTGGCGATCGGCACGCGTGATGCGGCCAGGCCGGGGCTGGCCGAGGCTTTCCCCGGCGCCAGGATCCATGCCGGCTACGAGGCGCTGCTGGCCGACCCCGAGGTCGACGCCGTCTACATCGCCACGCCGCATCCGGGCCATGTGCATTGGGGCATCCGCGCCGCCGAGGCCGGTAAGCACGTGCTGTGCGAGAAGCCGATCGCCGTCAACGCCTATGATGCCATGGCGCTGGTGGATGCAGCACGGCGCGCCGGCGTGTTCCTGGCCGAGGCCTTCATGTACCGCGCCCATCCGCAGACCAGGCGGCTGGCCGAGCTGGTGGCGGCCGGCACGATCGGCGAGGTGCGGATGATCCAGGCCAGCTTCGGCTTCGCCGCCAAGTTCAACGCCGAGCATCGCCTATTCGCCAACGACCTGGCCGGCGGCGGCATCCTTGATGTCGGCGGCTATCCGGTGTCGATCGCACGGCTGATCGCCGGCGCCGCCTCGGGCAAGCCCTTCCTCGACCCGGTGAAGGTGACCGGCGCCGGCCATCTCGGCCGCAGCGGCGTCGATGAATGGACCGCGGCGGTGCTGGAGTTCCCCGGCGGCATCGTCGCCCAGGTGGCGACCGGCGTGTCGCTGGCGCTGGAGAACACGGTGCGGATCTTCGGCACCGAGGGCCGGATCGAGGTCGCCTCGCCCTGGTTCTGCAGCGGCAAGGAGGGCGGCAGCAGCGCCATCGTCATCACCCGTCCGGACGGCAAGACCGAGACCGTGGCGATCGAGGAGGCCGGCTGGCTCTACAGCTTCGAGGCCGATGCGGTCGGCGACGCGGTGGCGGCCGGCCAGCACGAGGCCGCCTTCATGACCCCGGCCGACAGCCTCGGCAACCTGAAGACGATGGACGCCTGGCGCGCCGCCATCGGCCTGGAATATGCGCTGGAGACGCCGGCGCGGCGCACCGGCCCGGTCGACGGCCGGCCGCTCAAGGCGGGCGCCATGCGCCGGATCGACCTGCCCGGCGCCGCCCGCCCGGCCTCGGCCCTCGCCCTCGGCGCCGTGGGGGTGGAGAATATCAGCCAGGCCGGGATGCTGTTCGACCGCTTCTTCGAGCGCGGCGGCAACACCTTCGACACCGCCTGGGTCTACCGCGCCGGCGGCTCCGACCGGGTGCTCGGCCAGTGGCTGGCCGGCCGCGGCGTGCGCGACGAGGTGGTGCTGATCGGCAAGGGCGCCCATGCGCCGCTGTGCTACCCCGACGTGATCCCGCGCCAGCTGACGGAATCGCTCGACCGGCTGCACACCGGCCGGCTCGACCTCTATCTGATGCACCGCGACAACCCGGACATCCCGGTCGGCGAGTTCGTCGACGTGCTCGATGCCGAGATCCGGGCCGGCCGCATCGGCTCCTGGGGCGGGTCGAACTGGACCCAGGAGAGACTGGACGAGGCCATTGCCTACGCCCGGGCCAACGGCAAGCACGGGCCCGCCACGGTCAGCAACAATTTCAGCCTGGCGGAGATGATCGAGCCGGTCTGGCCCGGCTGCATCGCCGCGGCGGATGCGGAATGGAAGGCTTGGCTGCTGCAGCGGCGGATGCCGCTCCTGGCCTGGTCCAGCCAGGCCCGCGGCTTCTTCACCGACCGCGCCGGCCGCGACCGGCACCAGGACCCGGAGCTGGAGCGCTGCTGGTACGGCGAGGGGAATTTCCGCCGCCGCGACCGTGCGGCCGAGCTCGGCGCCAGGCAAGGCCGCTCGGCGAACCAGGTGGCCCTGGCCTATTGCCTGCACCAGGACTTCACGGTGCTGCCGCTGATCGGCCCGCTGACGCTGGAGGAGCTGGAGGATTCGCTGCAGGCGCTCGACATCGCGCTGACGCCCGAGGAGGTGCGCTGGCTCGAAGGCTGATCACCGGCGCAGGAACCAGAACAGGGAGGAGACAACCATGAACAGAATGCTGTCGGGCCTCGCGGCCCTCGCCACCGCCGGGCTTCTGTCCGGCGGCGCCATGGCCGACGCCACGGTCAAATGGCTGCATATCGAGAACACGCCGGACACCGTGGCCTGGATGGAAAGCGTCGCCCGCGCCTATGAGGCGGCGCATCCCGGCGTCACCATCCAGATGCAGTATCTCGAGAACGAGGCCTACAAGGCCAAGCTGCCGACCACGCTGCAATCGCCGGACCGGCCGAACATCATCTACAGCTGGGGCGGCGGCGTGCTGCGCGACCAGATCAAGGCCGGGGTGATCGAGGATCTGAGCGATGCGGTGAAGGGCGAATGGGCCGACCGGATCAGCCCGGCCGCGCTCGACGCCTTCACCGTCGACGGCCATGTCTGGGGCGTGCCGGTGCTGGCCTCGCAGGTCGGCTTCTGGTTCAACAAGCCGCTGCTGGCCAAGGCCGGGGTCAAGGCCGAGGACATCAAGAGCTGGGACGACCTGCTGTCGGCGGTGAAGACGATCAAGGCCGCCGGCATCGTGCCGCTGGCGACCGGCGGCGCCGACAAATGGCCGATCCATTTCTACTGGACCCTGCTGGCCATGCGGATCGGCGGCAAGGACGCGTTCCAGGCCGCCTACGACCAGTCCGGCGACGGCTTCGACGGGCCGGTCTACGTCAAGGCCGGCGAGGACCTGAAGGCCCTGGCGGCGCTGGAGCCGTTCGAGCCCGGCTATCTTGGCCTGACCAACCCGCAGGCCGCCGGCTATTTCGGCGACGGCAAGGCCGCGATGCATCTGATGGGCAACTGGGACTATCTGAACGCCAAGAAGAACAGCGCCTCCGGCAAGGGCATCCCGGATGCCGAGCTCGGCTGGTTCGCGTTCCCGACGATGGCCGGCGGCGCCGGCCAGCCGACCGATG
This sequence comes from Inquilinus sp. CA228, assembly GCF_052078665.1. Taxonomy (NCBI): domain Bacteria; kingdom Pseudomonadati; phylum Pseudomonadota; class Alphaproteobacteria; order Rhodospirillales; family Rhodospirillaceae; genus Inquilinus; species Inquilinus sp. CA228. The sequence goes on from NZ_JBQJIK010000001.1 coordinate 120,495, forward strand.
TGCTCGGCGGCGTCAATGGCTGGCTGGTGACCAAGGGGTCGCCGCCCGAGGCGGTCGATTTCCTGAAGTTCCTGACCAACAAGGAGAACCAGGAGAAGGCGGCGGAGCTCGGCGTCTACATCCCGGTGAACAAGGGCACGGCCGAGAAGCTGAAGAACCCGTATTTCCGGCAGATGGCGGAGAACATCGCCAAGTCCGGCTACTTCCAGGTGTTCTACGACCAGATGCTGGGCGCCAATGTCGGCCGGGTGGTGAACGACGTCACCACCGACATCGCCTCCGGCGCGACCGACCCGAAGGACGCCGCCGGCCAGGTCCAGGAAGCCTGGGAGATGCGGTGAGCCGGATGGAGAGGTCTTCCCCCTCACCCGAAATCGCGATGCGATTTCGACCTCTCCCCGGGGGAGAGGTGACCCTCTCCTCGGGGAGACGGAGGGGCCCGTTGCGTCAGCAACGGGAGGGTGAGGGGGTGGCTCCGGCCGATGGGGTGGTCTCACCATGACGGCCGCAACCCTGGCTCATGATCATGTCGCCGTCCGTCGGCGCCGCCGCGAGGCGCTGCGGTCGCAGGTGGCGCCGGTGGTGCTGATGCTGGTGCCGGCCCTCGCTTTGTTCACGATCTTCGTGATCCTGCCGATGGGCGAGGCCGGCTTCTACAGCCTGTTCAAATGGAACGGCTATGGCAGCCCGCAGGATTTCGTCGGGCTGCGGAACTTCGAGCAGCTGCTGCGCAACCGCACCTTCTGGTCGGCGCTGACCAACACCGGGCTGATCATCGCGGTGTCGCTGGCGATCCAGCTGCCGCTCGCGCTGGCCATGGCGCTGCTGCTGGCCGAGAAGCTGCGCGGCCGGGTGGCGTTCCGGATGGTGTTCTTCCTGCCCTACATCCTGGCCGAGGTCGCGACCGGGCTGATCTGGCAGTTCCTCTATGACGGCCAGTACGGCGCGGTGGCGCTGATCTGGGGCTGGTTCGGGGCCCAGGCACCCTTCGTCCTGGCCGACCGCACCCTGGCGATGGGGGCGGTGCTGCTGCTGGTGGTGTGGAAGTATTTCGGCTTCCACATGATGATCTACATCGCCGGCCTGCAGAGCATCCCGTCCGAGATCATCGACGCGGCCCGGATCGACGGCGCCACGCCCTGGCAGATCGCGCGCCGGATCAAGATCCCGATGCTGTTCCCGACCATCCGGCTGTCGGTGTTCTTCGCCGTGGTCGGGGCGCTGCAGCTGTTCGACATGGTGATGGCGCTGACCCGCGGCGGCCCGTCCAACGCCACCCATTCGCTGGTGACCTATCTCTACACCTTCGGCCAGATGCGGATGGAGATCGGCTTCGGCAGCGCCGTCGGCGTGGTGCTGTTCCTGATCTGCGTCGCCTTCTCGCTCGTCTATCGCCGCACCCTGATGCGCGGGGATTAGGAAGGCCCATGGCTGCGCCCACGCTCCGCCCCTCCCTCCTGCCGCAATATTTGGTGCTGCTCGCGGTCGCCGGAATCGTGCTGGTGCCGCTGATCGCGGCGGCGCTGGGCGGGTTCAAGACGCTGGGCGAGCTGCGGGTCAACCCGCTGGGCCTGCCGGCCAGCTGGGACGGCCCGGTCTATTGGGAGATCCTGGGCTCGGCGCGGCTGTGGCGCATGCTGTTCAACTCCGCCGTCATCGCCGGCCTCACCGTCGGGCTGGTGCTGATCGTCGGGTCGATGGCGGCCTTCATCTTCGCCCATGTCGTGTTCTTCGGCAGCCGCATGCTGCTGAACTATCTGCTGCTGGGGCTGATGTTCCCGGCGGCGACGGCGATGCTGCCGCTGTTCATCCGGGTCCGCGACCTCGGCCTGCTCGACACCTATTGGGGCGTGGTGCTGCCGCAGGTCGCCTTCGGCCTGGGCATGGCGATCCTGATGCTGCGCGGCTTCTTCCGCCAGCTGCCGCACGAGCTGTGGGAGGCGGCGCGGGTCGACGGCTGCGGCTATTTCCAGTTCTACCTGCGCATCACCCTGCCGCTGTCGCGTCCGATCCTGGCGACCGTGGCGGTCTTCTCCCTGGTCGCCAGCTGGAACAGCTACCTGCTGCCGCTGATCATGTTCAACACGCCGGAGATGTATCCCTGGCCGCTCGGGATCATGAACTACCAGGGCGAGTATTCCACCGAGTGGAACAAGATCCTGGCCTTCGTCACCCTGACCCTGGCGCCGGCGATCGTGTTCTTCCTGCTGGCCCAGCGCCACATCGTCGCCGGCCTGGCCAAGGGCGCGGTGAAGGGGTAGGGCGGACGACGAGCACGCCCCACTCCCGCACGGTCAGACCGGCCGGTCGCCCAGGATCGTGGCGCGGTGCATCACCCGCCGGTTCGGCAGGTAGTCGGCCAGGGCGTAGTGCTGGGTGCAGCGATTGTCCCAGAAGGCGACGTCGCCCGCCTTCCAGCGCCAGCGCACGGTGAATTCCGGCTTGGCCACATGGTCGAACAGGAAGCGCAGCACCGCGTCGCTCTCCTTGGCCGAGAAGCCGAGGATGCGGGTGGTGAAGCCCTCATTGACGAACAGGCCCTTGCGGCCGGTCGCCGGATGGGTGCGCACCACCGGGTGGATCACCGGCGGGTTCTTGTCGCGTGCGATCTGCCAGCGCTCGCGCTCCTCCGGCGCGGTGAACCGCTCCGGCGGGAAGGATTTGGCGAAGTCGTGCAGCGCCGTCAGGCCGGTGAGGAAGCCCTGCCAGGGCGCCGCCAGCGCCTCGAAGGCGGCGATGCTGCTGGACCAACTGGTATCGCCGCCGAAGGGCGGCAGCTGCTTCGCCGCCAGCACGGCGCCCAGCGGCGGGGTCTCGATGAAGGTGACGTCGGTGTGCCAGTTGTCGTTGTCCGGCTGGTTGTCAGGATGGGTGTCGAGGATGATGATCTCCGGCACCTCCTTCACATGCGGATAGACCGGGTGGACATGCAGCGCCCCGAAGCGGGCGGCGAAGTCGCGCTGCGCCGCCGGGTTCAGCTCCTGGTCCTCGAAGAACAGGACATGGTGTTGCAGCAGGGCGCGGTTGATCGCGGCGATGGTGGCGTCGCCCAGCGGCTGCGCCAGGTTGATGCCGCGCACCACGGCACCGATGGCGGGATTCAAGGGTTGGACGGAGAGGAGGGTCGACAGGCTGTCGGGCATGGCGGGCCTCTCTGTTTGCGGTTGGTCTTCGGTCGGTGGTGTCAGCCGCGCCCGTGCCAGGGCGTCAGCCGGCGCTGCAGCAGGCGCAGCAGATATTCCAGCAGGAAGGCGACCACGGCGATCACCAGGATGCCCAGCACCACCACGTCGGTGACCAGGAACTGGGCCGCGCTCTGGATCATGAAGCCGAGGCCGCTGGTGGCGGCGACCAGCTCGGCCGCGACCAGGGTCGACCAGCCGACGCCGAGGCCGATGCGCACCCCGGTCAGGATCTCCGGCAGCGCGTTCGGCAGGATCACATGGCGCAGCAGCTGGGCCCGGGTGGCGCCCAGCGAGCGGGCGGCGCGCAGCCGGTCGGGCGGCACGGCGCGCACCCCGGCCGCGGTCGAGATCGCGATCGGGGCGAAGATGGCGAGGAAGATCACCAGGACCTTCGAGGTCTCGCCGATGCCGAACCAGATCACGATCAGCGGCAGATAGGCCAGCGGCGGGATCGGCCGGTAGAACTCGATCAGCGGGTCGAGGATGCCGTGCGCCACCCGGCTGGTGCCGATAGCGATGCCGACCGGCACCGCGATCACCAGCGCCAGCGCCAAAGCGGCGAAGACGCGGCCCAGGCTGGCGGCGAGGTGCTGCAGCAGCGTCGCATCGGCAAAGCCGGTGGCGGCCGTGGTGACGAGCTTGCCGAGCACCGCCTGCGGCGTCGGCAGGAACAGGGGCGGGACGAGGCCGAGATTGGCGACGATCCCCCACAGCAGGAGGAGGCCCGCCACGGTGGCGAGGCTGATCAGCTTCGTCCCGCGGCCCTTGGCGTTTCCGGGGCGCCGCTGCGGGATCGGCCCCCTGCGGACAGGGGACGGCACCGGTTTCTGGAGCACGATGTCCGCCAATTCAGGCTGCCTCGCGCTCGAAGATCACATCCATCACCCGCTCGCGCAAGGCGATGAAGCCGGGGTCGGACTTGATCCGACGCGCCGGCTCGCCGGAACAGTACCGCCGGCCGAAATCCAGCCGCAGATCCTCGACGATGCGGCCGGGTTGCGGCGACATCACCACCAGCCGGGTCGCCAGGAACAACGCTTCCTCGATGCTGTGGGTGATCAGGAACAGGCTCTTGCCGGTGCGGTGCCACAGGTCCAGCAGCAGCTCCTGCATCCGCTCCCGCGTCAGCGCGTCGAGCGCGCCCAGCGGCTCGTCCAGCAGCAGCACCTCGGGGTCGGCGGCCAGTGCCCGGGCCAGGCCGACCCGCTGCTTCATGCCGCCCGACAGCTCCCACAGCCGCTGCCGCTCGAAGCCCTCCAGCCCGACCAGCCGCAGAATGCGCCGGGCCCGGTCGTCGCGCTCGGCCGGGGGGATCCCGCGCAGCCGCAGCGCAAAGCCGACATTGCCCAGCACGTCAAGCCAGGGGAACAGGGCGTCGTCCTGGAAGACGACGCCCCGCTCCACCCCAGGTCCGGTCACACGAACGCCGCCGAGTGTGACCGTCCCTGCCTCGGGGGCCAGGAAGCCCGCCATCAGGTTCAACAGCGTGGTCTTGCCGCATCCCGACCGGCCGAGGGCGACGACGAACTCGCCCGGCTCGATCGCGAGGGTAATCCGGTCCAGCGCGCGGATGTCGCCATCCGCCGCAGGATAGGTCACCGAAACGGCATTCACCGCCAGAACCGACATGGGCCTCTCCTGCGCCCGGTTCAGTTCGTCGTCCCCACCTGCGTACTGCCGGCCGCGGCGACGAAACGGGCGTCGACGTAAGGCGCGTAATCCTCCAGCGCCTGGTCGATCTTACCCTGCTCCTTCAAAAAAGCTGCAGTGGCGGCGATCGCCTTGGCCGTCCCGCCGCCCAGCAGGGCGGGGCCGGCCTGCTCCGCCTTCACCGGGAAGACGCTGCCCTGTAGCAGGGCCGGGATCTCCTCCGGCTTCGCCCCGGTCAGCCTGGCGATCTTGGCGACCTGCTCCGATTCCGCGCTCCACGCCTTCGGGTCGGCGCGGTAGGCCGCGTATTGCGTCAGGGTGACGTCGGCGAAGGCCTGCACCGCCTTGGGATCCGCCGCGATCAGGTCGGCCCGGGCGATCCAGGCGTCGAAGGTCGGCGCGCCCCAGCCGGCGACCTCGGTCGAGGTGACCAGGATCGTGCCGCTTTCCTTGATCTTGCCCAGCGCCGGGTCCCAGACATAGGCGGCGTCGATGTCGCCGCGCTGCCAGGCCGCCGCGATCTCCGGCGGCCGCAGGTTCACGATCCGGACCGAGGTCGGGGCGATGCCCCAGTGCTTCAGCGCCGCCAACAGGCTGTAATGGGTGGTCGAGACGAAGGGCACGGCCACGGTCTTGCCGGCCAGGTCCGCCGGCTTGTCGATGCCGGCGCCGTTGCGCACCACCAGCGCCTCGGCGGTGCCGATCTCGATCGCAACCAGGATGGTGCGGACCGGCAGCTCGCGGCTGGCCGCGGCGGCCAGCGGGCTGGACCCGACATAGCCGATCTGGACCCAGCCCGAGGCGATGGCGGCGATGACGTCGGCGCCGCTGTCGAATTTGCGCCATTCGACCGGGCGGCCGATGGCCTTCTCGTACAGGCCGTCGGCCTGCGCCACCTTCGCCGGCTCGACCGTGCTCTGGTAGCCGATGGTCAGCGGCTCCTCGGCCCGGGCGTAGTTGCCGATGACCACGGCGGCCGCACCGGCCAGCAGGGACCATCGCAGGATCTGGACGAGCATTCGGGACAATCCTCGAACGAACAGGCGCACACGCAAGGCCGGTCGCGCATCGAACCCGATCAGGGAGCGCGGATCAGTCGGCCGGGGCGCCGTTATGGAAGGGGTGAAGGGGTGCGGCTCAGGCCTGGCCGCAACAGCCGGGATCGCAGATGAGAGACATGGGCTTCGACTCCTCGAGACCACGAACCCGGTCGTGGCGCTTAGCGTTTGGTGACGCGGCGCAAGCTTCACCGAAAATTGCCGCGGCGCGATCCCGGACAGGACCGACAGGACACAGGCTTTCACAGTCGCCCGGATCAAGTCAACAGGATTCAACAACAGCACTTCATGGCTGTTGAATAAACTACATGTTCTACATGGTATATTCTGCAAGGACTGCCCTCCTGGCCTTGTGACCGGATGGGCCGCAACCGGTCATTCCGGATGCAAAATATTTTAGACAAATCCACGCATACCATGGTGTTCAGGCGTATGATGGCACCATGGCGCAGTCGAGCCCATCCCTTTCAGACCGAGGGGCCGCGAGCAGTTTCGACGGCATCGGCGGGCCGCTGGCCGTGGGGAGGTTTTTTAATGGCAATCATCAATGGCACCGCCGGCGCCGACAATTTGGTCGGGACCAGCGCCGCGGATACGATCAACGGCCTGGCCGGTAACGACACCATCAACGCCGGGTCCCGGCCGACGGTCGCCGGCTCCGGCGTCGACGTGGTGGATGGCGGAACGGGCTTCGACACGCTGGTCGTCAACTGCTCCGGCGAGACCCAGTCGGTGCAGTTGTTCACCGGCGGGTCGCCGACCTTCCAGGTGCGGTCGACCACCGGCAATTTCTACGTCGACGCCTACAACATGGAGGCGGTGAACTTCACCGGCGGCTCCGGCAACGACTCGATCGACACCGGCGAGCGGTCCGGGGCGGTGAATGGCGGCGCCGGCACCGACCATTGGTTCGCCAATCTGGGCGGGCTGTTCACCGGCGTGACCTTCACCCTGGGGACCACGACATCGATCGCCGCCGCGGGGCTGAGCTCGATCCTGAGCGTCGAGCGCATCAGCCTGACCACCGGCGCCGGCAACGACACGATCACCGGCGGGTCCCAGGCCGACAGCATCAACACCGGTGACGGCAACGACACCATCGACGCCAGGACGCGGCCGACCGCGTCGGGGGTCGATGTGGTCGATGGCGGGCTCGACAGCGACACCCTGATCGTCAACGCCGCGGGCGAGACCCAGTCGGTGCAGCTGTTCACCGGCGGGTCGCCGACCTTCCAGGTGCGGTCGAACTCCGGCAATTTCTACGTCGACGCCTACAGTATGGAGGTGATCAAGTTCACCGGCGGCTCCGGCGCGGACTTCATCCAGACCGGCACCCGCGGCGGCACGGTGAACGGCGGCGGCGGCATCGATCACTGGGAGGCCGATCTCAGTGGCCTGATCTCGGGCGTGGCGTTCCAGCTGGGAACCACGACCTCGATCGCGGCGGCGGGGCTGACCTCGATCCTCAACCTCGAACGCCTCACGCTGTTCACTGGCAGCGGCAACGACAACATCATCGGCGGCAGCCAGGCCGACGACATCCGCACCGGCGCCGGCAACGACACCATCAACGCCAGGTTGCGGCCGACGACGGCGGGGGCCGGGACCGATTACGTCGACGGCGGCGCCGGCAGCGACACGCTGGTGGTCTATTGCGCGACCGAGACCCTGGGGGTGCAACTGTTCACCGGCGGGTCGCCGACCTTCCAGGTGCGGTCGAACTCCGGCAATTTCTACGTCGATGCCTACAACATGGAGGCGGTGCAGTTCACCGGCGGCGCTGGCGCCGACTTCATTCAGACCGGCACCCGCGGCGGGACGGTGAATGGCGGCGCGGGAATCGACCATTGGCAGGCCGATCTCAGCGGGCTGGTCTCGGGCGTGGCCTTCACGCTGGGGACCACGACGTCGATCGCGGCGGCGGGCCTGACCTCGATCCTCGGCCTCGAGCGCATCACGCTGACCACCGGCGCCGGCAATGACGTGATCACGGGCGGCAGCCAAGCCGACGACATCAGGACAGGGGCCGGCAACGACACCGTCAATGCCAAGACCCGGCCGACCGCGGCGGGGTCCGGGGTCGACTTCGTCGATGGCGAGGCCGGCACCGATGCCCTGGTGGTCGACGCCTCGGCCGAGACCCAGTCGGTGCAGCTCTTCGCCGGCGGGTCGCCGACCTTCCAGGTCCGGTCGACCAGCGGCAACTTCTATGTCGACGCCTACAACCTGGAGACGGTGACGTTCCACGGCAGCAGCGCCGGCGACACCATCAGCGGCAACACCGGCGCCGACACGCTGAACGGCCGCGCCGGCGTCGATTCGATCGATGGCGGGCAGGGCGACGACAAGATCGACGCCGGCACCGAGGCCGATTCGATCCGCGGCGGGCGCGGGGCCGATACCATCACCGCCGGCGCCGGCAACGACACGATACGGTACGGCACGGTGCTCGATTCCTGGGTGGCCGGCGCCAAGATCGACAGCGTCGCCGACTTCGTCAGCGGCTTCGACAAGTTCGACCTGTCGGAAATCGACGCCAACAACATCGGGGCGGACGGCAACCAGGCCTTTACCTTCATCGGCGGGGCTGGCTTCACCTTCGTCCGCGGTCAGCTGCGCTCGACCGCCGGGGTGGTCGAGGCCGATGTGAACGGCGACGGCGTGGCCGATTTCCGCGTCGTGCTGGCCAATGGCGCGGCGGCCGCCGCGGCCGATTTCGTGCTGTAGGGCGCGGCGCCGGGCCGGGAACGGCGGATCGGGGGAAGCCGGCATCGCACAGCCGGATTCCCCTTCCGGCCCGGTCCGGTTATGGTCCGGCCATGCCCAGCCGGACCCGTCCCGAGGCGTCGCCCGCCCTTCTCGCCATCACCGGCCTCGACCGGCCGGTGGCGCTGCGCCGCAATGCCCGGGCGCGGCGCCTGTCGCTCAAGCTCGACCCCGCGTCGGGCGAGGTCGTGGTGGTGGCGCCACCGCGGGTGCCGGCGCAGGTGATCGCGGATTTCGTCACCCGCCATGCCGAGTGGGTGCGCCGCCGCCGCGCCGCCATGCCGGGCCGGACCCCGTTCCTGCCGGGCGCCGAGGTCCCGATCCTCGGCGTGCCGCACCGGATCGCGCACGACCCTGCGGCGGGCCGGGGCGTCCGCTGGGCCGATGGCGAGCTCAGGATCGGCGGCCCGGTCGAGCATCTCGGCGCCCGGCTGGCCGCCTGGCTGCGGGCGGAGGCGCGGCGCCAGCTCCTGGTCCGCAGCCGGGCGGCGGCGGTGAGGCTCGGCGTCACCGTCGCCGCGGTGACGGTGCGCGACACCCGCAGCCGCTGGGGCAGCTGCGCCTCCAGCGGGCGGATCAGCTATTCCTGGCGCCTGCTGCTGGCGCCCGAATCGGTGCTCGACTACGTGGTGGCGCATGAGGTCGCGCATCTGGTCGAGATGAACCATTCCGCGCGCTTCTGGGCGGTGGTCGACCGGCTGCACCCGGAGTCCGGCCGCTGCCGCGCCTGGCTGAAGGCCAAGGGACAGGACCTGCATCTCTATGGCTGACCGGGTTGCCGGAACCGGGGGCCTGCAGCCCTCGGCCATCATCGCCATCGTCCTGACCCTGCTGACCGGCTTCGGGCCGATGTCGACCGACCTGTACCTGCCGTCGCTGCCGGCGCTGGTCACGGCGTTCGACAGCGACATCGCCACGGTGCAGCTGACGCTCAGCGTCTTCCTGGTCGGCTTCGCCGTGGCGCAGCTGGTCTACGGCCCGGTCTCCGACCGCTTCGGCCGGCGCCCGGCGATCCTGGCCGGGGTGACGATCTTCACCGCCGCCAGCATCGCCTGCGCGCTCGCCACCTCGATCGAGATGCTGATCCTGTGCCGGTTCCTGCAGGCGCTCGGCGCCTGCTGCGGCCCGGTGCTGGGCCGCGCCGTGGTGCGCGACCTGTACGGGCCCGAACGCTCGGCCCGCATCCTCGCCTACATGTCGATGTCGATGGCGCTGGCGCCGGCGATCGGGCCGATCATCGGCGGCGTGCTGCAGCAGGCCTTCGGCTGGCAGGCGACCTTCTGGCTGCTGGTCGGCTTCGGCGTGCTGATGCTGGCCGCGGTGCTCGGGCTGCTCGGCGAAAGCAACCGGCACCGTGATCCCCTCGCCACCAGCCCGACCCGGCTGGTCCGCAACTATGCCAGCCTGCTGCGCCACCGCCGCTACATCGGCTATGTGGCGATCGTCGCCTGCAGCTACAGTGCGATCTTCACCTTCATCTCCGGCTCGTCCTTCGTGCTGTCGGGCATGCTCGGCCTGTCGCCGCCGGTCTACGGCGCCTGTTTCGGCATCGTCTGCATCGGCTTTATCTGCGGCAGCTTCGGCTCCGGCCGGCTGACGCTCAGGCTCGGCATCGACCGGATGATCGCGGCGGGGACGCTGGTGATGCTGGCCGGCGCCGCGGCGATGGCGGCGTTGGCGGCGGCCGGCGTGTTCACCGTCTGGGCCGTGGTCGGCCCGTTCTTCGTGGTGATGATCGGCGTCGGCCTGACCCTGCCCAACGCCATCGCCGGGGCGATCGCGCCGTTCCCGGCCATGGCCGGCACCGCCTCGGCGCTGATGGGCTTCCTGCAGATGACGCTGGCGGCCCTGGTCGGCATCGCCATCGGCCACGCCACCGGCAGCGACGGCCTGCCGATGGCGCTGGCCGCGCTGCTGACGACGCTCGGCGCCCTGGCGGCGTTCCGGCTCCTTGTCAACCCTTCGACCGCACGGCCAGCCGGAACGGCCTGATGTCGATCAGCTGCCACACCCCGCCGGTGACATAGGGGTCGGCGGCGATGATGGCGTCGAGAGTGGCCCGGTCCGGCACCTCGTAGATCACGCTGGAGCCGATCATCCGGCCCTCATCGTCCAGGATCGCGCCGCCGGCGATGATCACGCCCTCCTCGGCGTAGCGGCGGGCGCCGACCAGATGCTGCTCGCGCGCCGCCAGGCGCCGGGCCGGGGCCTCGGCGTCGTCGCCGTCCTTCGCGGTCACCAGGAACTGCATGGCTGTCCTCCCTCGTCGATCCGGCGAGCATAGCGGCGTTCGGCCCGGTCGCAACCCGCCCGGCGATCTGCTACCCAGGGGGCAGGATATCCGGGTGCCAAATTCTGGTGGAGAGACGGCATGAAGGTCGAGGGTCTGGCGGCGGTGGTCACCGGGGCGGGGTCGGGCATGGGGGCGGCGACCGCCCGGGCCTTGGCCGCGGCGGGCGCAAAGGTGGCGCTGCTCGATCTCAACCGCGACGCGGCCGAGGCGGTGGCGGGCGAGATCGGCGGCCTGGCCGTGGCCTGCGACGTCGGCGACGGCGAGTCGGTGGCGGCGGCGCTGGATCAGGCCCGGGCGGCGCATGGCACGGCGCGGATCGCCGTGGCCTGCGCCGGCATCGCCCCGGGCGCCCGGCTGGTCGGCCGCGACGGGCCGCACGACCCGGCGCTGTTCGAGCGGGTGATCCGGGTCAACCTGCTCGGCACCTTCCACCTGCTGCGCCTGACCGCCGCGGCGATGGCGGCGGAGGAGCCGCTGCCGGCGGCGGCCAGCGCCTCGGGCGAGCGCGGCCTGTTCGTCGCCACCGCCTCGGTCGCGGCCTATGAGGGCCAGGTCGGCCAGGTCGCCTATTCCGCCTCCAAGGGCGGGGTGGTCGGGCTGACCCTGCCGGCGGCGCGCGACCTGGCCAAGAGCGGCATCCGGGTGATGACCGTGGCGCCGGGGCTGATCGGCACGCCGATGATCGAGGCGATGCCGCAGCAGGTGCAGGACAGCCTGATCGCCACCACCCTGTTCCCGCAGCGCCTGGGCCGGCCGGAGGAGTTCGCCCAGCTGGTCCTGCACATCGCCGCCAACGAGATGCTGAACGGGTCGGTGATCCGGCTCGACGGCGCCGTGCGTCTGGCGCCGCGATGAGCAGCGTCCAGAAGCCGGGCTTCACCGAGCCGCCGTCGACCGACGACCTGATCGAGCTGGCGGAGGAGGGGTTCGAGCGGATTCCGGCGCGGCTGCGCGCCATGGTCCGCGGCGTCGCCATCCAGGTGGTGGACTTCCCGGATGACGAGACGCTGGACGAGATGGACATGGAAAGCCCGTTCGACCTGCTCGGCCTCTACACCGGCACGCCGTTCGGGCAGAAGACCTTCGCGATCGCGACCCGGCCGGACATGATCTTCCTCTACCGCCGGCCGATCCTCGACTACTGGTGCGAGACCGGCGAGGATCTCGGCCATGTCGTCCGCCACGTGCTGATCCACGAGATCGGCCACCATTTCGGCTTCTCCGACGACGACATGGAGACGCTGGAGCGGGAGGCGGACGAAGGGCAGATGTGAGGTTCGGCCGGGCGGATCACCCGGCCAGCCGGACCAGCATGTAGCCGGCGGAGCGGACGGTGCGGATCGGGTCGATTCCGCCATCGCCGTTCAGGGCCCGGCGCAGGCGGCCGATGTGGACGTCGATCGTGCGCGGCTCGACATCGGTGTCATGGCCCCAGATGTCGCGGCGAAGCTGCTCGCGGCTGAACACGCGCCCGGGATGCTGCATGAACAGGCGCAGCAGCCGGAACTCGGTCGGTCCCAAATGCACGTCCCGGCTGTTGCGGCGGACGCGGTGGCCGGCGAGATCCATCACCAGGTCGGAACAGACCAGCACTTCCTCGACCACCGGGATCATCTGCTGCATGCCGCTCTCCTTCCAACCGAGATGATGCGTCAGCCGAAGCGGCCGGTGACGTAGGCCTGGGTCCGGTCGTTGCGGGGGGTGGTGAACAGCTCCGCCGTGGCGCCGAACTCGACCAGCTCGCCGAGATACATGAAGGCGGTGAAGTCGGCGGCGCGGGCGGCCTGCTGCATGTTGTGGGTGACGATCGCGATGGTGTGGTCGGCCTTCAGCTCGTCGATCAGCTCCTCGATCTTGGCGGTCGAGATCGGGTCGAGCGCCGAGGTCGGCTCGTCGAGCAGCAGCACGTCCGGCCGCATCGCCACGGCGCGGGCGATGCACAGGCGCTGCTGCTGGCCGCCGGACAGGCTGGTGCCGCTCCGCCTCAGCTTGTCCTTGACCTCGTCCCACAGGGCGGCGCGGCGCAGCGCCGCCTCGACCCGGTCCGCCATCTCGGCAGCCGGCAGGCGCTCGTGCAGCCTGATGCCGAAGGCGATGTTGTCGTGGATCGACATCGGAAAGGGTGTCGGCTTCTGGAACACCATGCCGACCCGGGCGCGCAGCTGGTTCGGGTCCTGCTGCGGCGACAGGATGTTGCGGCCGTCCAGCAGCACCTCGCCCTCCGCCCGCTGCTTCGGATAGAGGTCGTACATGCGGTTGAGGACCCGCAGCAAGGTCGACTTGCCGCAGCCGGACGGGCCGATGAACGCCGTCACATGCCGCTCGTAGAGCGGCAACGAGACCCGCTTCAGCGCCTCGTGCCCCTGGTAGAAGAAGGAGAGGTTCCGGATCGCGATCTTCTCGTGGAGATCCGGCCCCGGCGCCGGCCGGCGGATGCCGCCGGCGAGGTCGAGCGCCACCCGGGTCGCGCCGTTCCCTGTCATGATCGGTCCCTGCCGCCCAGCGCCGACAGCGTCCGGGCGATGATGTTGAGGAGGAGGATGGTCACGGTGATCAGCAGTGCGCCGCCCCAGGCCAGAGTCTGCCAGCCGTCATAAGGGCTGAGGGCGAACTGGAAGATGACGACCGGCAGATTCGCCATCGGCGCGTTCATGTCGGTGCTCCAGAACTGGTTGTTGAGTGCGGTGAACAGGAGCGGCGCGGTCTCGCCACTGATCCGCGCCACCGCCAGCAGGACGCCGGTGACGATGCCGTTGCGGGCCGCGCGGTAGGAGATCAGGGTCACCACCTTCCAGCGCGGGGCGCCGAGCGCCGCGGCCGCCTCGCGCAGGCTGTCGGGCACCAGCCTCAGCATGTCCTCGGTGGTGCGGATCACGACCGGGACGGCGATGATCGCCAGTGCGACCGACCCGGCCCAGGCCGAGAAATGACCCATCCGCGCGACCATGATCTCGTAGACGAACAGGCCGATGACGATCGACGGCGCGCTGAGCAGGATGTCATTGACGAAGCGGACGGCCTCGGCCAGGCGGCCGGACTTGCCGTACTCGGCCAGATAGGTGCCGGCCAGGATGCCGACCGGCGTCCCGATCAAGGTGCCGACGCCGGTCATCACCAGGCTGCCATAGATCGCGTTCAGCAGCCCGCCGCCATCGCCCGGCGGCGGCGGAGTCGAGTCCGCGAACAGGCCGGGGCCGATGGCGCCGAGCTCGTTGCGCAGCAGGGTGACGAGGATCCAGGCCAGCCACAGCAGGCCGAACAGGGCGGCGGCGGTGGAGATGCCGAGGCAGATCGCATTGGTGGCCCGGCGGCGGGCGTAGAGCGCGGACGAGGCGGCCATGGACCTCAGCCCCCCGCCTTGCGCCGCAGCCGCGCGAGCTGGAGCTTCGCCAGGGCCAGCACGACGAAGGTGATGACGAAGAGGATCAGGCCGAGCGCGATCAGCGACGAGGTGTAGAGGTCGCCGACCGCCTCGGTGAACTCGTTGGCGATCGAGGCGGAGATCGTCGTCCCGGGGGCCAGGATCGAGGCCGCGACGCGGTGGGCGTTGCCGATGACGAAGGTCACCGCCATGGTCTCGCCGAGCGCGCGGCCGAGGCCGAGCATCACCCCGCCGGCGACGCCGGTGCGGCTGTGGGACAGCACCACCTTGGACACCACCTCCCAGGTCGTCGCGCCGAGGCCATAGGCCGATTCCTTGAGCATCGGCGGCACCGTCTCGAACACGTCGCGCATCACCGAGGCGATGAAGGGCAGGACCATGATCGCGAGGATCAGCCCGGCGGTCAGGAGGCCGATGCCGTAGGGCGGGCCGGCGAACAGCGCGCCGATCAGGGGCAGCCGCCCCAGCGTGCCGATCAGGAAGGGCTGCACCGTATGCTGCAGGATCGGCGCCAGCACGAAGAAGCCCCAGATGCCGTAGATGATGCTGGGGACGCCGGCCAGGAGCTCGATGGCGATGCCGACCGGCCGCCGCAGCACTGGCGGACACAGCTCGGTCAGGAAGACGGCGATGCCGAAGCTGACCGGAACGCCGATCAGCAACGCGATCAGCGACGTTGCCAGGGTGCCGTACAGCGGGGCCAGCGCGCCGAACCGTTCGGTGACCGGGTTCCAGACATCGGCGAAGACGAAGCCGAATCCGAAGCGGTGCAGCGCCGGCAGGGCGCCGGCGATCAGCGACAGGATCACCCCGCCGAGGATCGCCAGCACCAGGAGGGAGAAGGCCTGCGTGGTCAGGCGGAAGCCGGCATCCGCCGCGCGCTGGTGGCGCGCGGCGCGGCCGCCGGTCTGCGATCCGACCTCGGGAGTGACGGCACTCACCATTGATCACCCTTGTCCGAAGGCGCGCGCGCGGCCGGGTGTGCGGTCAGTGCGTGGCGGGCCACAGAGCGTGGCCGTCCGCGCCCTTGATGCTGCCGCTCCAGGTCTTCTCGACCATGGCGACGACGCTGTCCGGCATCGGCACGTAGTCGAGCTCGGTGGCCAGCGTGTCGCCCTTGTCGTAGGCCCAGCCGAAGAACTTCAGCGCGGTCGCCGCCGCGGCCGGATCCTGCGGCTGCTTGTACATCAGGATGAAGCTGGCGCCGGTGATCGGCCAGCTGTCGGCGCCGGGCTCGTTGGTCAGAACCACCTGGTAGTCCTTGGCATGGGCCCAGTCGGCACTGGCCGCCGCGGCCTGGAAGGTCTTGACGGTCGGCGAGACCGTCTTGCCGTCGTGGTTCACCAGCCGGGCGTAGCTGAGCTTGTTCTGCACCGCATAGGCGTATTCGACATAACCGATCGCGCCTTCCGTCTGCTTGGTCATGCCGGCGACGCCCTCGTTGCCCTTGGCGCCGATACCGGTCGGCCACTGCACCGAGGTGCTGGCGCCGACGGTGTCCTTGAACTTGGCGCTGGCCGAGGAGAGATAGGTGGTGAACAGGAAGTTGGTGCCCGATCCGTCGGACCGGTAGGCCGGCGCGATGGCAGTGTCCGGCAGGTCGAGACCCGGATTCAGCGCCTTGATCTTCGGGTCGTTCCAGCTGGTGATGTCGCCGAGATAGATCCCGGCAATCACCTCGCCGTCGAGCACCAGTTTGCCGGGCTCGATCCCCGGCAGGTTCACGACCGGGACCGCGCCGCCGACGATCATCGGGAACTGCACCAGGCCGGCCGTTTCCAGCTCCTCGGGCGCCAGCGGCATGTCGGAGGCGCCGAAGGTGACCGTCTTCTCCTTGATCTGCTTGATGCCGCCGCCGGAGCCGATCGACTGGTAGTTCAGCCCGGTGCCGGTCGCCTTCTTGTAGGCGTCCGCCCATTTGGCGTAGACCGGATAGGGAAAGGTCGCGCCCGCGCCGGAGATGTCGGCAGCCTGGGCCGCCCCGGCCAGCAGGGCGACGGCCGCCCCCAGCATCGCGCTCCGAACGAGCCGTCCTGACATGTTCTTCACATTGACCTCCTGTTCCTGTCGCGCCGCGGCGCGATCGGTCTGATCCGACCCCGGCGGTGTTACGGCTCGGATGTGACATTTATCTTTCGGATTTCGGACGGGCCGCTGAACCACCGCCGCCGACAGGCCGGCGGGGACTTCTGTCGCTTCGCGCCAAGTATTTGATAACGCTTGGATATCCAGGCTTCCGGGGGCGGATATAGCACTGCCGTGTGGCCGGTGGCATTAAAAATTATTAATGGCCAGGTGAGATCTTCTTCATCGAAGGATGAATTCGACTTGGTGTCGTCTATCCGTGCAAGATGGCGGTCGAGGATCGCACATCGACTCGAAGTCGAGTCCAAATGCGCGGATCCAGGTCGATTGAGAACGGATTGCCCGCGTCGGGCGCGCGTCAACCCTCCAGCAGGTGGCCGAGGGCGCGCAGGGGGCGCAGGCGGTCGCAGACGATCTTGGTGATGGCCAGCATCGGCACCGCCAGGATGGCGCCGGGGACGCCCCACATCCAGTACCAGAAGATCAGGGCCAGGATCACCGCCACCGGGTTGATGGTGAAGCGCCGGGCCAGCACCATCGGCGTGATCCATTCGCCCTCGGCGACATGGATGCCGAGATACAGCGCGGCGGGCAGGGCCGCGATCCAGGTCGGGCCGTCGGCCACCAGCCCGACCGCCAGGAACAGCGCGACGCCGAAGAACGGGCCCAGGATCGGCACGAAGTTCAGGCAGAAGGCGACCGCGCCCCACAGCACCGGCGCCGGGATGCCGCAGGCCCACATCATCAGCGTGGTGGCGACGCCGACAAGGGCGTTGATCACGGTGACGGTCAGGAGATAGGCAGAGAGGTCGCGCTCGATCTGCAGCGAGATCGACACCGCCTCGCGCTTCTCCATGAAGTTGGGCAGGATCTCGACGAAGCGGCGCAGGAAGATGTCGCCGAACACCAGCAGGTAGAACAGGATCAGCAGCGTCTCGAACAGGTGCGAGGCCACGGTGCTGGTGCCGGCGAAGACCGCGGTGACGATGTCGGTCGGGTGCTCCAGCAGCGTGCCGACGCCGCCGAAATGCACCCCCATCTGCTCCAGACGTTCCTGAAGCTGGTGCAGGGGGTCGACGATGACGGCGAACTTGGCCTGCAGCGCCGACCATTCATTCGACAGATTGCCGGCCCATTCGGCCGCCGGGCTGGTCAGCAGCGCGCCGATGCCGGCGAAGATCGCCAGCAGCAGCAGAATGGCAGCGATGGCGCCGATCGCACGCGGGATCCGCGCCTTCTCCAGCAGCCGGACCAGCGGCTGCAGCAGCAGCTTCAGCACCACGGCCAGCACGATCGGCAGGACGATGTCCCGCGCGACATACAGCGCGACCGTCAGCGCCAGCAGGCAGAGGATGCCGAGGAAGACCGTCTTCGGGTCCTGCGGCAGCGGCATTTCCGGGAAATGGCCGTTGCCGTTGCGCCCGTGGGCGGGGTCGACAGGCATGGGCTGGTCCTGCGGCGACGGGGACGGAGCGGTCATCGGGCGTCGCCCGCCAGCGCGGCAGCGGTCCTGACGCGCAGCATCGGCAGAAGGTCTGCCTCGAACCACGGGTTGCGCTTCAGCCAGCCGGTGTTGCGCCAGCTCGGATGCGGCAGGGGGATGAAGTCGGGCAGGTGGTCGCGCCAGGCGGCGACCGTCTGCGCCACGCTCGGCTGCCGTCTCGGGCCGAGGTAGTAGGCCTGGGCCAGGCTGCCCACCAGCAGGGTCAGCCGGATGCCGGGCAGCAGCGGCCGCAGCCGGGGATGCCAGGTCTCGGCGCAGATCCGCGGCGGCGGATAGTCGCCGCCCTTGGGGTTGGTGCCCGGGAAGCACAGCCCCATCGACACCAGCGCCACCCGATCCTCGTCGTAGAAGGCGTCGCGGTCGAGGCCCAGCCATTGCCGCAGCCGGTCGCCGCTGGCGTCGGTCCAGGACAGGCCGGAGGCCTGCACTCGCGCACCCGGGGCCTGGCCGACGATCAGGAGCCGGGCGGTCGTGGTCGCGCGCAGCACCGGGCGCGGCGCATGCGGCCACCGGCCGGCGCAGATCCGGCAGGCCCGCGCCGCCGCCACCACCGCCGCCAGATCATCCGTCGCCGCCGTCGCCATGCATCCGGTCTAGGCCGTTCGCGGGCCGCGGCCAAGCGCCGGCGATGTCCGGTCACGGATGCGCCAACCGCGGGGCGGGCCGCCTCAGGTGCCGATCGGGCCGCCATCCGTGCGGCGGATCACGATCACCGAGGGCCGGGGCGGCACGCCGTCGCGGAAATCCGGCCAGCGCGTGGTCACGGCGTCGAGCGTCTCGGAATCCTCGCCCGGATGCTGCACCGACAGGAACATCGTGCGGCCGTCCGGGGTGAAGCAGGGGCTGCTGCATTCCGACCCGCGCGGCGGCGAATAGAACAGCTTCGGCAGCGCCCGGCCCGGCCCCTCGGTGTCGAGGACGTAGAGCGCGTCGTTGAAGCCGGCGTCCGGCGGGCCGTCGGTGCAGACATACATCCGCCCGGCCGGGTCGAAGGCGATGTTGTCGGGGTCGGTGAACCAGCCATTGGCCGAGGTGTCCGGGTGGTAGCGCGCCTGGGCCTCGGGCTTCGCCGGGTCGCCGCACAGGATGAAGATGTCCCAGCCGTAGCGCGCGGCGGCATGGTCGATCCGGCCGTCCGCGGACGGCGGCGTCAGTTCCAGCAGGTGGCCCTCCGGGTTCGGGGCCCGCGGATTGGCGGCGTTGATCTGGCCGGGCTCGATGTCCTCGTTCTCGGTCAGGGCGACATAGACCCGGCCGGTCACGGGGTTGACCGAGAAGCCCTCGGGATTGTCCATGGGCGTGGCGCCGACCAGATCGGCGGCCAATCGGGTCTTGATCGCGACATCGCCGGGCGCGGCGAAGCCGTTCTCGGCGGTCAGCCTGCCTTCGCCCTGCACCAACGGCAGCCAGTCCAGCGTGTGGTCGGGGTTGAACCGGGCGACATACAGCGTGCCCTCGTCCAGCAGGTCGCGGTTGGCGGCGCGGTCCTGCGGGTTCCATGGCTTCGTGGTGACGAATTTGTACAGGTAGTCGAAGTCGTGATCGTCGGCCATGTAGACCACCACTCGGCCGTCCGGGGCGACGATGCAGGTCGCATTCTCGTGGGTGAAGCGCCCGAGGGTGGTGCGCTTCACCGGCTGCGCCTCGGGGTCGTAGGGGTCGATCTCGACCACCCAGTCGAAGCGGTGCGCCTCGTTCGGCTCGCGCTCGTAGTGGAAGCGGTCGTGGAACCGGCCCCAGCCATAGCCGTCCTCGGCCTCGTCGGCGCCATAGCGGGCCAGCAGCGCAGCGTGCTGGGACTTGGCCGGGTCGCCGCCGAACCAGCCGTCGAAGCCCTCCTCGCAGGACAGCACGGTGCCCCAGGGCGTCATGCCGCCGTTGCAGTTGTCGAAGGTGCCGAGCACGGTGCGCCCCTCCGGATCCGCGGCGGTGCGCATCAGCGGGTGGCCCGCGGCGGGGCCGGAGATCCGGATCGGCGTCGCCGGCGTGATCCGGCGGGCGTAGCGGCTGCCGGGCACCACCTGCCAGCCCGTGCCGTCGTCCCGCACCTCGATCACCGAGCAGCCGATGGCGGCCATGGTGACCGCCACCTGGGCCTCGGTCAGCTTTTCGCCGGCGTCGTCCTCGGTCAGGCCGGGCCACATCAGCTGCGGGTTCGGATACTCGTGGTTCACGAACAGCAGCCCGTGGTCGGACCCGCCCGACCCGATCGGCAGCGGCAGGTAGACCAGCAGGTCGTTGTTGATGCCGAACTGCCGCTCGGCCGCCGCCGCGGTCATCGCGGCGGGGTCGAACTCCGGCGCGTCCGTCAGCACCTTGTCGCCCCAGCGGATCAGCACCCGGCGGTCGTAGCCGGCGGCGATGTGGTCGCGCTCGTCCATCACCCGCGCCAGTTCGGCGAAGCTTGCGCTGCTCTCGGCCGCCTCGGCGCGCCCGCCGGGCAGGGCCAGGGCGGCAACGGTAGCGGCGGAACCGAGCAACAGGCCGCGGCGCGACAGGCTGGCCCGCACCAGGGCGGACAGCGGCGGCGCCTCGACCGCGGCGGTGCGCCGGACCACCCGGCCCTTGTCGGTGGTGGCATAGCGGCCGGCGGGCAGGCCGGCGAGGCGGCGCCGGGCGCGGAGGCGCTTGGTCATGGTGGATCCTGGCTGGAGCGGACGCGGGATCCTCCGCCGGCTCGGCGATGGCCGGGTGACGGCGCGGTGAAGTTTTGATGACGGCGCGGTGTCCGTCAGCGCTCCGGGAATTCGCCCGCCAGCAGCGCCTCGACCAGCTCCGGCACCAGGTTTGTCGCGGGGCCCTGGCGGCGGATGTGGAACAGGCCGGAGGCCTGGCCCGGCTCCAGGTTCAACTCGACCGTCAGGGCCCGGGCGTCCAGCGCCTGGTGGACGAAGGCGGCGGCCGGGTAGACGGTGCCGGAGGTGCCGATCGACACGAACAGGCGGCAGCCGGCCAGCGCCGCCTCGATCTCGGCCATCGCCAGCGGCATCTCGCCGAACCAAACCACGTCGGGCCGCATCCCGCCGGCCTCGCCGCAGCCGGGGCAGGGGGTGTCGACCGACAGGTCGCCGGCCCAGGCGCGGCTGGCGCCGCAGGACAGGCAACGGGCGTGGTTCAGCTGCCCGTGCATGTGGATCAGCCGGCGGCTGCCGCCGCGCTCATGCAGATCGTCGACATTCTGGGTGACCAGCAGCACCGGGCCCGGCCAGTCGCGCTCGAGCCGCGCCAGCGCCGCATGTGCCGCGTTGGGCTGCACCGCGGGGTCGGCCAAAGTGCGGCGGCGGGCGTTGTAGAAGCCGTGCACCCGGTCCGGATCGCGCTCGAAGGCCTCGGGCGTGGCCACATCCTCCAGCCGCACGCGGGTCCACACCCCGCCGGCGTCGCGGAAGGTGTCGAGGCCGCTCTCCTTCGAGATGCCGGCCCCGGTCAGGATCACGATCGGATCGCCGGGTTCGATTCGTCTCATCCGTCGATGATGATGGCGCCGGGGCCGCGGCTCAACGGCCCTTGTCGACGCGCCGCGGCCCCCAATCTGTTGCGTATGACCGACGCGGCCCTTCCCGTCCCGCTGTCCCTGTCGCCCGATGCCATGGCCGATCTGGCCGCGGCCAAGGCGGTGCTCGACCAGGATTCGCTGGTGGCGCGGCTGTCGGCCCTGGCCGGGACACCGGTCGAGGCGCTGAAGCGCAACCTGCCGGCCGGGGTGCAGGCCGCCCTCGACAGCGCCGTCCGCCGCGCCCTGACCGCGGCGCTGAAGGCGGCGCTGCGCAGCGGCCCCGGCCGCCGGATGCCGCGCGGGCCCGAGGCCTGGCTGCATCGCGGCCTGGCTGCGGCCAGCGGTGCCGCCGGCGGCGGCTTCGGCCTGCCCGGCACGCTGCTGGAGCTGCCGGTCTCCACCGGCCTGCTGCTGCGCCAGATCGCGGCCGAGGCCGCGGCGGCGGGCGAGGACCCGGCCAGCCCCGAGACCGCGATCGAATGCCTGAAGGTCTTCGCCATGGGCCGGCCCGACCCGTCCGACGATTCGGTCGAGACCGGCTATCTCGCCACCCGGATCGCGCTGGCCCGGGTGGTGCCGAACGCGACCGCCACGGTGATGCCGCGGCTGGTCTCGATGGTCGCCGCCCGGTTCAGCGGCCCGGTGCAGCTGAAGCTGTCGGCCCAGGCCGCCCCGGTGCTGGGCGCCGCCGCCGGCGCCATGGTCAACCTCGCCTTCCTGGAGCATTTCCGGCGCCTGGCGCGGGCCCATTTCACCGTGCGGCGGCTGGAGCGGACCCACGGCGCCGCGGCGGTGCGACTGGCCTATGAGACCCTGCGGCCGACCCTGCCGCCGCCGGACCTGACGGCGCTGCCGAAGAGGCGCGGCCGTGCTTGACCCGGCAGGCATAATTATCAGATAAAAATTGTTATATAAGTCTACATGACATAGGGATATGTAAATTAGCAGATCGCGCGACCGCGCGCCGTTCTGACTGCCCGAGGCTGCCATGACCACCGACACGCTCGCCTTGCCGCTGCTCGACCTGTCCCGGCTCGATGCCGGCCCGGCGGCGCGCCAGGCCTTCCTGGATCAGCTGCGCGCGGCGGCGCGGGATGTCGGCTTCTTCTATCTCCGCGGCCATGGCGTGCCGGAGGCGCTGGTGGCGCAGGTGAAGGCCGAGGCGCGCCGCTTCTTCGCGCTGTCGGAGGCCGACAAGCTGGCGATCGAGATGGTGCATTCGCCGCATTTCCGCGGCTACACCCGCGCCGCTTGGGAGCGGACGCGCGGCGAGCCTGACTGGCGCGAGCAGTTCGACATCGGGGCGGAGCGGACGGCGATTCCGCAGGGGCCGGGCGTGCCGCCGTGGCTGCGGCTGCAGGGCCCGAACCAGTGGCCGGCGGCGCAGCCGGAGCTGAAGACCGCGCTGCTGCGCTGGCAGGCGGAGCTGACCCGGGTGGCGATCCGCCTGCTCGAGGCCTTCGCCGCAGCGCTGGGCCAGGGCGAGGACGCGCTGGCGCCGATCTATGGCGACACGCCGAACCAGCACATCAAGATCATCCGCTACCCGGGCCGCGAGGCCACCGGCAGCAGCCAGGGCGTCGGCGCGCACAAGGATTCCGGCTTCCTCACGCTGCTGCTGCAGGACACCCAGCGCGGCCTGCAGGTCGAGGGCGAGGACGGGCGCTGGATCGACGCCGAGCCGGTGCCGGGCACCTTCGTGGTCAATATCGGCGAGCTGCTGGAGCTGGCGACCAACGGCTATCTCCGCGCCACGGTGCACCGGGTGATCACGCCGCCGGCCGGCACCGACCGGCTGTCGGTCGCCTTCTTCCTCGGTGCCCGGCTCGACGCCACCGTGCCGCTGCTCGACCTGCCGCCGACCCTGGCGGCGGAGGCGCGCGGCCCGGCCAGCGACCCGCAGAACCCGCTGTTCCACGATGTCGGCCCGAACTACCTGAAGGGCCGGCTGCGCTCGCACCCCGACGTGGCGCAGCGCCACTACGCCGACATCCTGGCGGGGCAAGCCGCCGCCACCTGAACGCGCCGAAACGCGACGTCTCAGCCGTCAGCCGCGACTGGCGGCCAGGTTGTCGGCGCGGATGAAGTCGATGAAGGCGCGCAGCGCCGCCGGCATCTGGCGCTGGCGCGGATAGTACAGGAAGAAGCCCGGGAAGGGCGGCGTCCAGTCCTGCAGCAGCGGGACCAGCCGTCCCTCCACCAACTCCGCCGCGACCATACCCTCGAACACGAAGGCCAGGCCGGCGCCGTCCAGCGCCGACCGGATGATCAGCCACTGCTCGTCGACGATCAGCGGCCCGGCGGGCGGAACCGTCAGCTCCCGCCCGTCCTGCTCGAACTCCCAGGCATAGACCGCGCCACTGGGGAAGCGGTAGCCGATGCAGCGGTGCTCGGCCAGGTCGCGCGGCGTCTGCGGCGGCGGCCGACCGGCGAGATAGGCCGGGGCGGCGACCACGATCATCCGCTGCTCGCCGCCGAAGCGCACGGCCACCATGTCGCGCTCCAGCTGCTCGCCCAGGCGGATGCCGGCGTCGAAGCCGCTGGCGACGACGTCGACCAGCGCGCTGTCGACCGCGATCTCCAGCCGGATGTCGGGATAGGCGGCCAGGAAGCGCGCCACCATCGGCGCCAGCACCAGCGCCGCCGCCGGGATCGACGCGTTGATCTTCAGCGTGCCGGCCGGGCTGTGGCGAAACTGGTTCACCTCCTCCACCGCGTCGGCGATGTCGCGGAAGGCGGGCTGCAGCCGCGCCAGCAGCCGCTCCCCGGCCTCGGACGGGTTGACGCTGCGGGTGGTGCGGTTCAACAGCCGCACGCCCAGCCGCTCCTCCAGCCCGCGGATCGCATGGCTGACGGCGGAGGCGGAGACGCCCAACTCGATCGCCGCGCGGCGGAAGCTGCGATGCCGGGCCACGACGGCGAAGGCGGCCAGCTCGGGCAGGTCGGGGCGGGCCATTGCTGAACCTCGTTCATCGGCTCATGCGCATGTCTACGGATTATCGCATGATCGTCCAACTCCCATTCTCCTGTCGTGCCGCATCGGTCCAGCGCGACCGAGCGGCCTCGAAAGGCAAGGAGAACACCATGGACAGACGCTCTCTCGGCCAGGACGGCACCACCGTCTCCGCCATCGGCCTCGGCTGCATGGGCATGTCCGAATTCTACGGCCCGCGCGACGACGTGCAGTCGCTCGACACCCTCGCCGCGGCGTTGGAGCACGGCGTCGACCTCCTCGACACCGCCGACATGTACGGGGCGGGTCACAATGAGGAGCTGATCGGCCGCTTCCTGAAAGGCCGGCGCGACCAGGTGGTGCTGGCCACCAAGTTCGGCATCGTGCGCGAGCCTGGCGTCGCCGGGCGGCGGGTCGACAACTCCCCGGCCTATATCCGGGCCGCGGCCGAGGCCTCGCTGCGGCGCCTCGGCACCGAAATCATCGACCTCTACTACATGCACCGCCGCAACCCGCAGGTGCCGATCGAGGAGACGGTCGGCGCCATGGCCGAGTTGGTGTCGGCGGGCAAGGTGCGGCAGATCGGCCTGTCCGAGATCTCGGTCGACACGCTGCGCCGGGCCCATGCGGTGCATCCGATCGCAGCGGTGCAGAGCGAGTATTCGCTGTGGACCCGCGATCCGGAGCGGAACGGGGTGCTCGAGGCCTGCCGCGACCTGGGAACCACCTTCGTCGCCTATTCGCCGCTCGGCCGCGCCTTCCTGGCCGGCGCGGTGACCGACACCTCGTCCCTGGCCGCGGATGACTTCCGCCGGGTCAATCCGCGCTTCGCCGGGGACGCGCTGGTGCAGAACCGGCGCCTGGCCGAGGCGCTGACGGATTTCGCCTTCGATCTGGGCGCCAAGCCGGCCCAGGTGGCGCTGGCCTGGCTGTTGGCCAGGCAGGACAACGTCGTGCCGATCCCGGGCACCAAGCGCCGCGCCTATCTGGCGGAAAACGCCGCGGCCGCGTCGATCCGGCTGACGGCGGAGCAGGTGGCGGCGCTGGATGCCCTGTTCGCGCCCGATGCCATCGCCGGCGCCCGCTACAGCGAAGAGGGCATGAAAGGCGTCGGGCTGTAACCTTTGGTCGCCTTGCCGCCTGGGTGTGTCCCGACTATCCAGGCGGCATGAGCATCCTGTTCGTCTGCACCGGCAACATCTGCCGCTCGCCGACCGCCGAGGCGGTGATGCGGGCCAGGCTCGCCGCCGCCCACCTGGACCATGCGGTCGCCAGCGCCGGCACCCAGGGCTTCCATGCCGGCGAGCCGCCGCACGCCCCGGCGATCCGGGCGGCGGCGGCCCGCGGCTACGACCTGCTGCCGCTGCGCGCCCGCAAGCTGGAGCGGGCGGATTTCCGCCGCTTCGACCTGCTGCTGGCGATGGACCGCGGCCATCTCGACCGGATGCGCCGCCTGGCCGTCGCCGGCCCCGGCCGGATCGGCCTGTTCCTCGATCACGCGCCGGGGCTGGAGGGGCGGGACGTGCCCGACCCCTATTACGGCGGCAGCGCCGATTTCGAGCTTGTTCTGGACCTGGTCGAGGCCGGCTGCGACGGGCTGGTCGCGGCGCTGCGCGAAGGGCGGCTGGGTTAGGTGCCTCTTTCAGCTCGGCACGTTGCCCGGGGCGTACTGCGCCGCGAATTCCGCTGTCGGGGCGATCGGCTTGATGACGTCGATCAGCACGCCGTTCGGATCCCGGGTGATGAAGTGGCGCTGGCCGAAATCCTCGTCGCGCAGCTCCAGCAGGATCGGCAGCCCGGCCGCCTTCAGCCGCTCGTACTCCGTGTCGACATCCTCCACTTCGAAGTTCAGCAGCAGCCCGGAGACCCGGCCGCGGCCGACCGCGGGGATGGTGTCATGGCTGCCGTCGATGACGGCCAGGTTGACCTGAGCATCCTCGGCCGACTGCAGATGGACGTACCAATCGACCTCGAACAGCGGCCGGAACCCGAAGTGCCGGACATAGAAGGCGGCGGTCGCCGCGACGTCCGACGTCATGATCACGGGATTGTAGCCGGTGGTCTTCATGGACTTTTCCTCCAGAGCAGATAAGCATACAGGCTGCATGTTTTTCTAATTAACATACAGGCTGCATGTATGCAACAGACGGATCGGCGGACCAATCGGGACCGGTCGGACCGCACCCAGGCCGCGCTGATCGCGGCGGCGCGCGGGCTGTTCATCGAGCGCGGCTATGCCGAGACGGGAACGCCGGAGCTGGTGGCCGCAGCCGGCGTCACCCGCGGGGCGCTGTACCATCACTTCGCCGACAAGCAGGCGCTGTTCCAGGCCGTGATCGAGGCGGAGGCCGCGGCGGTGGCCGAGGAGATCGAGCGCGCCACCCCGGCCGATCTGCCGCCGCTCGAGGCGCTGATGGAGGGCGGCGACGCCTTCCTCCAGGCCATGGCGGTGCCGGGGCGCACCCGGCTGCTGCTGGTCGAAGCTCCGGCCGTGCTGGGCCGCGAGAGGCTGGACGAGATCGACGCCCGGCACGGCGGCCGGACGCTGCGCGAAGGGCTGGCGGCGGCGATGGCGGCGGGGGCGCTGCGCCCCCTGCCGCTGGATGCCGCCGCCTGGCTGCTGGGTGCCGCCTATGACCGCGCGGCGCTCGCCATCGTCGGCGGGGCCGACCCGGCGGAGTGCCGCGCGGTGCTGGCGGCGCTGGTCGACGGCCTCACGCCTCCGCCGTCTGCGCCCGGCGCGACCGGCCCGGGCCGAAGATCGCGAAGCTGACCACGGCCAGCACCCAGGCGCCGATGCCGCCATACAGCATCACCCAGCCGAAGCCCTCGACCAGCGCCCCATGCACGGCGGCGCCCGACGGGTCCAGCGCCGCCAGCGCCGGATAGGCTTGCGGCAGCGCGCCGAGATTGCCCGCGGCGACGGAGGCGGCCAGCGCCTGCTGCTGCGCCGCGTCGAGCGCGCCCGTGACGGCGGCGGGCAGGGACCAGCGGATCCCTTCCACCAGGATCAGCCCCATCATGGCGATGTTGATGGCCAGCGTGATCAGCCGGGCGCTGATGTCGATGCCGGAAGCCATGCCCGCCCGGTTGGCGGGGACCGAGCCGGTGGTGGTGTTGGTCACCGACGTGTTGGTCAGGCCGAGCCCGATCCCGGCCAGAAGGGTGCCGGGCAGCACGGTCAGCCAGCCGGCCTGCGCGACGCCGCTGCCGAACCACATCAGCAGGAAGCCCGTGCCCATCGCGGCCATGCCGAGCGGGATCACCAGGCGCGGGCCGCCGCGCTGCAGCAGGCGGTCGGCCAGCGGCGGCATCACCAGGAACGGGATGGTGTAGGCCAGCAGCAGGAAGCCCACCGCCCGGCTGTCCAGGCCCAGCCCGCCCTGGAAGTAGATCGGCAGGTAGATCATGAACGGCCAGTAGCACCAGTTCATGCCGATGCAGCCGATGATCGCGCCGCTGAAGCGGCGGATCCGGAACACCGAGAAATCGAACATCGGGTGCGAGCTGATCCGCTCCGCCACCACGAAGCCGGCGAAGGCGGCGACGGTCAGGACGGCCAGGCCGATCGCCATGGCGCGGTCCAGCTCCATCCCCTGGGTGATCAGGAAGGCCAGACCGAACACCGCCAGCGTCAGGGTGACGATGCCGGCGACATCCAGCTTCTGCGCATGCGGGTCGCGCGATTCGCGGATGCCGATCAGGGCCGGGATCAGGGCCAGCACGGTCAGCGGCACATGGATCAGGAACACCCAGTGCCAGCTCGACCAGCTGGCGATCAGCCCGCCGATGATCGGGCCGAAGCCGAGGCCGATGCCGCTGATCACGCCCCAGGCGGTGAAGGCGCGGCCGCGCTCGCGCTCGTCCTGGAACTGGTGCGAGATGATCGCGATCACGCAGGTGAGCATGGCGCCGCCGGCCAGGCCCTGCAGGAAGCGGGCGGCGATCAGCAGCGACACATTGTCGGCCAGGCCGCACATCAGCGAGGTGGCGCCGAAGGCGACGGTGGTGATGGTGAAGACGCGCTTACGGCCGTAGCGGTCGGCCAGGGTGCCGGTCGCCATCAGCACCGTGGTGCAGGCGATGGTGTAGGCGTTCATGATCCATTGCAGCCCGCGGAAATCGGCGGACAGCGCAGTCTCCAGCGTCGGCAGGATCACCGGCACGCTGGAGATCTCGAGGCCGAACATCAGTGCAGCCAGGCAGACGCCGACCAGCGCCGCCATGTTCCGGGCAGAGGGTGAAAGAGCCATGATCCTCTCTCGAAGCGACAAGCCGCGCCGTCGCGCAAAGGGCTTGCGCGGACCGGTTTCGGCGCTGGGGTGTCGGTGGGGGTGCCCGATCGGGCCTGGATCCGACTCTGGCCAATCTGCTTTCATGATGGAAATGAATTAATTTTGTGGCGTCCATTTTCCGCCATCATATATTAGGGCATGGATTTCGACCCCGCCCTGCTGCGCGCCTTCGTTGCCGTCCACGACACCGGCGGGTTCACCCGCGCGGCGGAACGGCTGCACCTGACCCAGTCGGCGGTCAGCCACCAGATCCGGCGGCTGGAGGAGCAGGTCGGCCGGCCGCTGCTGCACCGGACCACGCGCAAGCTGCTGCTGACCGAAGACGGCCAGGAGTTCCTGCGCCATGCCGAGCAGATCCTGCAGGCGCAGGACACCCTGACCCGGCGCTTCCTGCCATCATCGGTCTCCGGCGTCGTCCGCTTCGGCGTGCCGGAGAACTTCATGGGCGACCGGCTGCCGCTGCTGCTGCGCCGCTTCGCCCGCGGCTTTCCCCAGGTCCGGCTCGAGGTGTCGGTCAGCGTCTGCCTCGACCTCCGCGCCAAGGTCGAGGCCGGCGAGCTGGACCTCGCCGTGGTGATGTCGCGGCCGGGCGAGACCGGCGGCACCGTGCTGAAGCGGACGCAGTTCGTCTGGGCCGCGGCCGAGACCTTCGACTGGACGCCGGGCGAGTCGTTGCCGCTCGCCCTCGCCCCGCCACCCTGCCCGTGCCGCGCCATCGCCGTCGACGCCATCACCGCTTCGGGCGTCGAATGGCATACCGGCTTCACTTCGGCCAACCAGCACGGGCTGCGGGCGGCGGTGCTGGCGGGACTGGCCGCCTCGATGATCGCCCGCGACGAGATCGAGCCGGGGATGAAGATCCTCGACGGCCGCCACGGCCTGCCGCCGCTGCCGGAGGTGGAGTTCGCCCTGATCTGGCGGCCCGGCACCACCTTGCCCTGCGCCCGTGAGCTCGGCCGGCTGATCGTGGAATCGGCGGAGGCTGCGCCGGCGCTCCTCGCCCGGGCCGTCTAGGCGGCGGCCTCCCGCGCTTCGGCCGTGCCGCTCGATCCCAGGCGCGACTGCACGAAGTCGATGAAGGCGCGCACCTTGGCCGGTGGCAGATGGCGCGACGGGATCAGCGCGTGCAGCGGGAAGCTCTCGCCGGTCCAGTCCGGCAGCAGCTCGACCAGCTCGCCGCGGTCGATCAGCCGCTGCACCCCGATCGCCTTGACCCGGGCGATGCCGACACCCTCCAGGCAGGCGCCGAGCATGGTGCCGAACTCCGCCACCATCAGCCGCCCGGTCGCCCGTACCTCCACAACCTCGCCGCCGCGCCGGAACGCCCAAGCGTCGATCGGCTGGCCGGAGGCGGAATCCCGCACCTGGATGCAGGCGTGGCCGGCCAGATCGGGCGGGGCCGTCGGCCGGCCATGCGCCGCGACATAGGCCGGCGAGGCCACGGTGATCGTCCGCGTCTCCAGCAGCTTGCGCGACACCAGCGAGGAGTCGGGCGGGTGGCCGAAGCGCACGGCGATGTCGAAGCCCTCGCCCACCAGGTCGCCGAGCTGGTCCTTGGCCACCAGCTCGAGCGTGAGGTCGGGGTACAGCGACAGGAACTCCGGGATGTGCGGCGCGAACAGCAGGCGCGAGAAGAAGGCGTCGACATTCACCCGCAGCCGGCCGCGCACCGCGACCGCGGAGCCGGAGGTGAGGGTCACGGCGTCCTCGATCCCGGTCAACAGCGGCGCGACCTCGGAATAGAGCCGGCGGCCCTCGTCGGTCAGGGCGACGGCGCGGGTGGTGCGATCCAGCAGCCGGACCCCGACCCGCGCCTCCAGCCGTGCCACGGCCCGGCTGACGCCGGAGCGGGACAGGCCCAGCGCCTCGGCCGCGCGGGCGAAGCTGCCGCCTTCGACCACGGCGGCCAGCACGCTGATCGTCGAGATCACCCGTCCGTCGAGGGCCATCGCGCCCTCCGTTGATTCCGAGTCACCAGTCTTATGACTCAATGGCGCTCACGGCAACATCCCGGCGCACCTAGATCTTCGGCATCCGCTGAAGGAGATCAGGATGCACGCGATCACGGGAATCACCGGCCAGGTGGGCGGCGCGCTCGCCCGGCAGCTGCTGGCCGTTGGGGAGAAGGTACGCGCCGTCCTGCGCGATGCGCGCAAGGGCGAGGATTGGGCGGCGCAAGGCTGCGAGGTCGCCGTCGCCGAAATGGAGGATGCCGCGGCCCTGGCCAAGGCGTTCGCCGGGGCGACGGCGGTCTTCATCCTGCCGCCGCCGGAGTTCGACCCGGAGCCTGGCTATCCCGAGGCGCGCCGGGTGATCGAGGCGGTGGCGGACGCGCTGAGGACCGCCCGGCCGGGGCGGGTGCTGGCCCTCTCGACCATCGGCGCCGATGCCATCGAGGACAACCTGCTGTCGCAGCGCACGCTGCTGGAGGCGGCGCTGCGCGACCTGCCGCTGCCGCTGACGATCCTGCGGCCGGCCTGGTTCGTCGAGAACGCGGCCTGGGACGTGGCGTCGGCGCGCGAGACGGGCGTCGTCCACAGCTTCCTGGCGCCGACCGGCCGGCCGGTGCCGATGGTCGCGACCCGGGACATCGGGCGCGTGGCGGCCGACCTGATCCGCGAGGACTGGACCGGCCAGCGCGTGGTCGAGCTGGAGGGGCCGCGCCGGGTCTCGCCGGACGACCTCGCCGCCGCCTTCGCCGCCGCCCTCGGCCGGCCGGTGCGGGCCGTGCCGGTGCCGCGCGAGACCTGGGAGGCGCTGTTCCGCTCGCAGGGCATGAAGAACCCCGGCCCCCGGATCCGCATGCTCGACGGCTTCAACGAGGGCTGGATCGAGTTCCGCGACGGCGGCCGCCACGCGCTGAAGGGCCGGATCGAGGCTGCGGAGGTGATCGCCGGTCTGGTCGCCCGCGGCTGAGCGGCAGGCCGGACCTTCGACGGGCTGTGCTATCGTCGGCGGGACTCGCGGATTCCGGATCGAGATGCATCTTCTGCGCACATGCTTGGTGCTCGCCCTCAGCCTGTCCAGCCCTGCGCTCTGGGCGGACGAGTGGCCGCCGCTGCCGAAGCAGGGGTTCATCTCCGGCCGGGCCGCGCAGGTCGCCGACGTCGAAAGCGGCGATGCCGTCTTCGTCGCAGCCGTCGACGGCCAGGTCATCGGCCGGCCGATGGCGGTCCGGATCCCGCAATATGTCACCGTGAAGGGACCGCCCCGGGTCAAGGGCGTCCTCGTCCAGGCCGAGGAGGCCCAGGGCGTGGCGATGTACGGCATCCTGACCTCCGACGGGCAGTCGCTGGTCGCCCTGTCCTCGGATGTCGAGCTGCTGGGGACGCGGCGCCCCAAGTGAACCGGTCACGCGTCGCTACCCCTTGATCGCCCCCGCGGTCAGGCCGGCGACGATCTTGCGCTGGAACACCAGCACCAGGGCGATCAGCGGCAGGGTGACCACCACCGAGGCCGCCATGATCGGGCCGAACGGATATTCGTAGCGGCTGCCGCCGGAGATGGTGGCGATCGCCACCGGCACCGTGCGGTTCTCGTCCGACAGGATGAAGGTCAGGGCGAACAGGAACTCGTTCCAGGCCTGGATGAAGGCCAGCAGGCCGGTCGAGGCCAGGGCTGGGCCCATCAGCGGCAGCAGCACGCTGACCAGCACCCGGCCGCGGCTGGCGCCATCCATCAGCGCCGCCTCCTCCAGCTCGCGCGGGATGTCCTGGATGAAGCCGGTCAGCACCCAGACGGTGAAGGGCAGGGTGAAGATCAGATAGGCGAAGGTCAGCGACCCGACCCGGTTGTACAGGCCGAACCAGCGCACCAGCTCGAACATGCCGGACAGCACCACGATCTGCGGGAAGATCGAGATCATCAGGATCACCAGCAGCACCGTCCGCCGCAGCGGAAAGTCCAGCCGGCCGAGCGCGTAGGCGGCGCCGATGGCGAGCAGCAGCGAGATCCCGGTGGTCGAGCCGGCGACGATCAGCGAGTTGACGATCGAGCCGAGGAACACCGGGTCCTGCAGCAGCGCCTTGTAGTAGATCAGGTCGAAGGCCGGCAGCAGCGTCGCCTCGAACAGCGACGCCCCGGTCTTCAGCGAGGACACGATCGCCCAGTAATAGGGGAACAGGGTGTAGACCAGCACCAGGACGACGGCGACGCCCAGCCCGACGGTCTTCAGCAGCCGGCGCCGGCGGTACCGCGCGGCGGTCCGGGCCAGGGTGGGGGCGGCCTCAGCGGTCATCGGATGCTCGTCCGGTCCAGCCGGATCGCGCCGATGATGACGATGGCGATCAGGGCGATCAGCAGGAACACCCAGGTCGACGCGGCGGAGCCATAGCCCAGCTCCTGGAAGCTGACCAGCTGGTTGCGGGCGTAGATCGTCATGGTCATGGTCGGGTCGCCATTGCCGCCGAGGACGTAGCTGAGGTCGAACATGCGCAGCGCGTCGAGGGTGCGGAACAGCACGGCGACGCCGATCGGCACCCGCAGCATCGGCAGGGTGATCGAGGTCAGCCGCTTCCACCACGACACGCCGTCGACCCGCGCCGCCTCATGGATCTCGCCCGGGATCAGCTGCAGCCCGGCCAGGATCAGCAGCACCATGAAGGGCGTGGTGATCCAGACATCGACGAAGATGACGACGCCCAGCGCCAGCGACGGGTCGGCGGTCCAGGCCACGCCCTTGTCGATCAGATGCAGGTCGATCAGCAGGCGGTTGATGATGCCGAACTGGTCGTGCAGCAGCCATTCCCAGATCTTGGCCGAAACCACGACCGGGATCGACCACGGCACCAGGATGGCGGCGCGCAGCACGCCGCGGCCGGGGATCGCCCCGTTCAGCAGCAGGGCGATGGCGAGGCCGAGCAGCGTCTCCAGCGCCACCGAGACGATGGTGAAGACCAGCGTGTTCTCGACCGCCCGCCACCATTGCGGGTCGCGGGCGACGTCGATGAAGTTGTCGAGCCAGACGAAGCCGTAATGGGTCGGGTCGTCCAGGGTGGCGTCAGTGATCGAGAAGAACAGCGTGCGCAGCAGCGGCCACAGCGCCACCAGCGCCAGCGCCGCCAGCGTCGGCGCCAGGAACAGCCACCCGGCCCGCCGATGCGATCGGGCGACGCGGCCGGTCATGGGGCCGCCCTTCTCATAAGGGCCCCTTTCCCCCTCTTGTCATTGCCGGGCTCGACCCGGCAATCCAGGGCCACGAAGAACCGCTCCGGCGGCCCCTGGATGCCCGGGTCGAGCCCGGGCATGACAAGAAGAGGAAAGCGGGCATGGGCTTAGAGGCGGCCTGTCACCATTTCGCCCGCTGGCGCAGGCGCTCCAGCTCCTTGGCCAGGGCGGCCATTGCGGCGTCGGGCTGTTCGTCGCCGGTCAGCACCGCGTGCACCGATTTCGAGAAGGCCTGCGACACGCGGTTGTAGTTCGACCCGGTGGCGGCCGACGGCCGGGCGATGCTGTCGGCGAAGGCAGCTTGCGTGTCCTTCAGGAAGGGCAGCTTGGCCAGCACCTCCGGGTCCTCGTACAGGGCCGAGACGGTCGGGTTGTAGGCGCCTTGGATCGCCCGGCGCTTCTGGTCGGCGGCGCCGGTCATGTAGCGGATCAGGCTGACCGCCGCGTCCTTGTTCTCGGAGTATTTCGACACGCCGAGATAGGCGGGGCCCAGGCAGCCGCTCGACTTCTCGCCCGCGGCGCCGATCGGCAGCGCCGCCACCCCGACCTTGCCGACCAGGGCGCCGCCCGCCGTCTGCGAGGTGCCCCAGACATAGGGCCAGTTGCGCAGGAACACGGCCTTGCCGCTCTCGAACACGGCGCGGGAGCTCTCCTCGTCGTAGCCCAGCACGCCCTGCGGGCTGATCGTGTCGATCCAGCTGTGCGCCAGGGCCAGCGCCTGGGCCGCCTTCGGGTTGTCGATGGTGACGTCGCCCTTGGCGTCGATGACGGTGCCGCCCCCGGTGCTGGCGACCCATTCGATGGCGTCGCAGGTCAGCCCCTCATAGGATTTGCCCTGCCAGACGAAGCCCCACATGTCGGCGTCGCCGGCCTTGCGCTCGCCGTCCTGCACCGCCTTGGCGGTCTCGGTCAGCTCGGCCCAGGTCTTCGGCACCGCCTTGCCGTACTTCTCCAGCAGGTCCTTGCGGTAGAAGATCAGGCCGGTGTCCATGTACCAGGGCAGGGCCAGCAGCTGGCCGTCGATGGTCGCGGCGTCGATCGTGGTCGGGAAATGCGCCGCCACCTCCTCCTTCGGCACCATGGTGCCGAGGTCGAGCAGATGGTTCTTCAGCATGCCCATCCAGATCACGTCGATGACCAGCACGTCGACATCGGTCGACTTGGCCGCCAGCATCTGCTGGTACAGCGGCACGGCGTCGTCCCAGGACGCCGGCATCTTGTTGATCGAGACGGCGTTGCCGCTCTGCTTGGCCCAGGCCTCGGCGGCGCTGCTGCACAGGTCGTAGTCGGTGGCGCCGCAGAACAGCTTCACCGTCGCGGCCTCGGCGCCGCCGGCGGCGAAAACGGCCAGCGCGGCGGTCAGGGATAGGGTGGCAATCTTCACGGGTCCCTCCGTTCAAGCCCCTGTTTGAGAAATGTTGTTATCGGGCGGGTTGGTCCCGCCGCCCCCCGGTCCGGCCACTGCCGGACCGGTCTTAGACTAGACCGTGGAGGCCGGGGCCTCTTGTCGGATCATGGCCAGCAGCTCGGCCTCGCGCGGCAGCGCCCGGCCGCCGTAATCGGTGGTGGCCAGCGCGCCGCAGCCCGCAGCCAGGGCCAGGCTGTCGCGGAAGTCGAAGCCGCGCAGCCGGCCGTAGAGGAAGCCGGCGTTGAAGCTGTCGCCGGCGCCGGTGGTGTCGACCACCGTCACTTCCGGGGCCGGCACGGCGCAGCGCTCGCCCCGGCTGACGCCGATGGCGCCGGCGGCCCCGCGCTTGACCAGCACGGTCGGCACCATCGCCGACAGCCGCTCCAGGGCCGTGCTGACGTCCGGCGCGCCGGTGAAGGCCAGGGCCTCGGATTCGTTCGGCGCGAAGATGTCGATCTCGCGGAACAGCTCGGCCACGCCGGGCGAGTCGATCCGGTGTGGCACGTGCTGGCAGTCGAGATAGACCAGGATGCCCTGCCGCTTCGCCGCCCGCGCCAGGGCCAGCAGCTCCGGCTGCAGCCGGAAGCTCTGCAGCAGCAGCGCCTTGGGCGCGGCCGCCGCCAGCGCCTCCGGCGTCGGCGGCAGGTCGTCGCGCACGGCATAGCTGACGAAGCCGCGGTCATGGGCGAAGGAGAAGGCGGTGCTGACTCGTTCCAGCTTCTGGTCCAGCCGGCGGAACAGCCGGTCGTCCAGCCCCTCCTTCCGGGCCGCGTCCAGCGCCAGCTGGCTGAACAGGTCGGTGCCGAAATCGGCGGCCCAGGCGGTGCGCAGCCCCAGCCGGTGCAGCGCCGTGGCGGTGGTGAAGCTGGCGCCGGGCAGGGTGGCGAAGTCGCGGGCGAACAGGTCGACACCCAGCCGTGGCACCTCCGGCAGGCCGGTGAAGATCAGGTCCCAGTAGTATTCGCCGACCACGACGACGTCGCAGCCGCTGGGGCCGGTGCCGGTCATGGCCAGTTGCCGACATAGGGGGCATGGGCGGCGAGGTATTCGTCGACCAGCGCCTCGGCCCGGGAATAGGACAGCACCAGCGGATGCGCCACCAGCGCCTCGACCGCCAGGTCGCGGTCGCGCTCGCGGATCGCTTGCACCGCCAGCCGTTCATAGCGCTTGATGTCGTGTACCAGTTGGGCCTGCGCCTCCGGCATCGGGCCGATCGGCAGCGGCCGCACCCCGTCGCGGTCGACGACGCAGCTGACCTCGACCACATCCTCGTCGCGCAGCCCCTCGATGGCGCCCTGGTTCGGCACGTTTAGCCCGCTGTACAGCGGCTTGCCGGTCTCCAGCGCGTCCACAAGGTCCAGGGCGACGCCGGCATAGCCCTCGCCCTCGTCGCCCAGCAGCGCATGGGCGCCGGCGGCCAGCGCCCGGTCGGCCTCCTCCATGCTCGGCGCCCCTTCCTGGGCGTAGTGCATGTAGGTGGCGTTGCGGCGGTGGGCATAGGCGTAATAGGCCTCCAGCGCCTTCTCCGGGTTGCGGCGCCAGTCCAGCGCCGTCAGCTGCTCGATCAGCCCGTGGTTCAGGTCGCGCACCTCTTCGCCCCGCGTGCGGACGTCCGACCGGATCGCCTCCACCGCCTTCTCGGCATAGTAGAAGTAATACAGGTACTCGTTGATCCACATCCCGTGGCGGCGGACCACGCGCGGGCTGAACACCTTCTGGGCCGAGGCGGCCAGGAAGGCGTCGTCGGCCAGCAGGCGCGGCAGCACGTCCTCGCCGCCGATCTCGGCGCGGCGGGTGAAGGACAGGTGGTTCAGGCCGAACACCTCGGTGCGCACCGCCTTCTCCGGCACATCGAACCAGCGCGCCACGGCCGACTGGGCGGCGTTGGCGCCGTCGCAGATGCCGATGGTCCGGTCGTGGCCGGCGTCGCGCAGCGCCTGGGTCACCAGGCCGGCCGGATTGGTGAAGTTGAACAGCCAGGCGTCCGGGCTGACCCGCTGCAGCAGGTCGGCATAGCCCAGGATCGTCGGGATGCTGCGCAGCGCCATGGCGAAGCCGCCGGGCCCGGTCGTCTCCTGCCCCAGCACGCCATGCGCCAGGGCGATCCGCTCATCCTTGATCCGGCCTTCCTCCAGCCCCGGCCGGACCGTGGTCACGACATAGGCGGCGCCGTCCAGGGCGCGCTCGGGGTCCAGGCTGGTGGTGATCTTCACGGGGGACCTCTCGCGCCGGGCGATCTCCGCCCCCAGCCCGCCGAACAGCTCCAGCCGCGGCCCGTCGATGTCGAGCAGGCACAGCTCGGTCAGGTTGCTCCACTCCGCCCGGCGCAGCGCCGATTCGATGAACAGAGGGGCGCGGACGCCGCCGCCGCCGACCAGGGTCAGTTTCATGGTGCCTCCCGCGAACCGGCAAAGTTATGACTGGTTATAACCAGTCATGTCAATTGTGGCCGGAGCCCCGATTTGCGTGTATGCAGCAGGTGATGCCCGCCCCCTCCGAGAGGCCTTCCGCCCCGCCATGATCGACGGCCCCCTGAGCGACAATTCAGCCGGCGACGGACCTGCCGGCGACGGGTTGCGGCGCGACGATCCGCAGCCCCTCTACCGCCAGATCAAGCAGCGGCTGCGCGGGCAGATCGAGCGCGGCGAGCTCGGCACCGATGCCAAGCTGGCGTCGGAGCGCGCGCTGGAGAAGCAGTACGGCGTCAGCCGCATCACCGTGCGCCAGGCGGTGCGCGAGCTGGTGCAGGAGGGCTGGCTGCACAGCCATCCCGGCCGCGGCTTCTTCGTGGCGCGGCGCGAGGAGACCTATGAGCTGCACCTGCTGCGCAGCTTCACCGCCATCGCCGAGGCGCATGGCCGGACGCCGACCAGCCGGCTGATCGAGGGCTATGTCTGCCGGGCGCCGGCGGAGGTGGCGCGGCCGCTGTTCCTGCCGCCCGGCGCCGATGTGGTGATGCTGAAGCGGCTGCGCTGCCTGGACCGCCAGCCGGTGGTGCTGACCCAGGACTGGTTCGCCGCCCGGCTGGTGCCGGGGATCCTCGACCTTGACTGGTCGACCGGTAACCGCTCGCTCTATGCCGAGGTGCGCGACCGCTACCGGCTGCGCCCCGACCGCGGCCGCACCACGATGAGCGCCCGGCTGGCCAATGCGGAGGAGGCGGAGCTGCTGGAGCTGACGCCGCCCGCCGCGGTGCTGACGATCGAGCAGATCGCCTACGACCCGCAGGGGCGGCCGGTGAACATGACCTTCTCCACCCATCACCCGCTGCGCTATCCGCTCAGCCTCGACCAGCGGGGCTGAGCCGGGCGGCGGCCGGCCTCGGAAATGCCACATTGGGAATCACGATCCGATCACGGTCCGGCTCCTAAATGCTGCGGCGACAAAGACGGATCGCGGTGCATCGAGCAGGGAGGAAACGATCGTGCATGGCTCAGGTTTCGCAGGGGCCGGCCAGCGTAGCGCCGCACTGACGCAGGGGATCGAGCGGGCCGAGACCTATTTCGAGGGCAGCCCGCCGCCGCCCGACGGCATCTTCGGCTGGCGCCTGGCGCAGGAGGCCGCCCGGCTGGGCCAGCATCCGCAGGCCCTGGTCATGGACGCGCTGCAGCGCCTGGCCCGCAAGATGTATCTGGACGGGCTCGTCGCCGGGCCGGAGACGCTCAATCCGGACGTCCCCGCCGGCTACACCTATCTCGGCCAGCTGATCGCGCATGACCTGACCTTCACCGATCTCGGCACGCTCTCGCGCTCGGCGGTGGCGGGGCCGCTCTGGGCCAGCCCGGCCCTCGATCTCGACTGCCTCTATCGCGGCGGGCCGTTCCGGTCGCCGATGCTGTACCAGCAGCGCACCGGCGGCCCCGATGCGCTGCGGCTGAAGCTGCGGGTCGGCTATACCGGCGGCCGGACCTGGGACGAGGCGGCCCCGGAGGTGCCCGGCGATCCGGTGTCGGCCAAGGCGCCGCAGCCGCGCGACTTGGCGATGATCGCCTGCATCGACGCGGCCTCGAACGCGACCGACGTCCATCCGGTGGCGCAGGACGTGCCGCGGCAATGCCCGGTCGAACCGCTGATCGGCGACGTCCGCAACGACAACAACCTGATCCTGTCGCAGATCACGGTCCTGTTCCATCGCTTCCACAACCGCATCGTCGACGCGATCCTGGCGTCGCCGCACTGCCCGTCGGACCACGAGGTCTTCGAGATCGCCCGCGCCCTCGTGATCGCGACCTACCGGTCCGTGGTGCGGCACGACTATCTCGGGCACCTGCTCGATCCCGGGATCTGGCAGCGCTATGTCCGGTCCGACGGAATGCAGGCCCTGGGCGGCTTCGGCCGGCGCCTCGCCGCCGATGCGGATACGCCGCTGCCGGCCGAGTTCATCATGGCCGCCTTCCGCTTCGGCCACGCCATGATCCGGCCGGCCTACCGGCTCAACCGGGCGCTGCTGCTGGACGAGACCAGCCTGAAGGGGCTGATGACGTTCCGCCGCGGCGCCCTTGTCGCCCGCGGCAAGGTCCCGGGCTGCCCGATCCCGAACGACTGGATTCTCGGCTGGGATCTGTTCTTCCCGGAAACGACGGGGGGCGACGAGAACAAGTCGCACCTGATCGGCCCCTGGGTGACCGCGCAGCTCTACACGATGTCGGCCATGGCGCATGACGACATGCGCCGTATGGTCGGCGGCGACCCGATCTATGAGGAAGGCTATGGCGGGCTGCCGTTCCGGGATCTGGCGCGCGCCTATCTGTCCAGCATGCCGAGCGGCCAGTATCTCGCGGGCCAGGTCGGGGTCGAGATCTTGACGCGGGAGGAGCTGCTGGGCGGCGACGATGGCGGCCTTGCCGGCATGAATGCCCGCACCCGGCGCAATCCTCTCGCCGAAGCCCCGGACGGCGTGATCGGGGCCCTGGCCGAGGATACGCCGCTGTTCTACTACATCATGCGCGAGGCGGAGGTCCGCCATCAGGGGCGGCGTCTGGGGCCCCTGGGGTCGGCGATCGTCGGCCAGGTGATCCTGGCCGCTTCGATGGTCACGTCGACGCTGGTCGAGCCCGGCGTGATCCGGCGCTGGAGCCGCGTCCTGTTCAAGGGCGGCGCGGTGCCGGACAGCATGCGCGACATCATCGGCTTCGTCGACTCGCCGCCGGCTCCGGCGGTGGCGTCGCGGCCGATCTCCCAGGCCAGCGTCTGATGGCGGGGTTGCGATAAGGTGATGCCCTCCGCATCGGGTGCCGATGCGGGGGTGGGGGGCGTCGGCCGCCCGCACGGGCTGCCGATGCAATGGAAGAGCAAGATAAGGAGGACAAGCCGTGACAGACAACAACGATGAATCGACCATCCTGCCGATCGAGATGGAGATGGCCGACCGCGAAGCCGCCGGCCGGCTGATCGTCGGCATGGCGATCGGCGAGATTCCGCGGCCGAATACGACCGCGGAAGCGCTGCAGCTGCTGAAGGACCATGGCATCGAGCTGAAGGACTTCCCGGCGTCCGGGAAGGAGATCCGCTTCGTCAGCCGCGACGACGCGGTCTATGTCGTGCTGCCGCCGGCCGATCTGATGCGCCAGCGCATCGCGGAATACTCCAAGGCTCCCCGCTACACGCTGCCGGGCGAGTACAAGCTGCAGGTGGAGAACGACCCGAACGCGCTGAAGGCGCTCGGCATGTTCTACTTCCGGGTCGGCGACTACAGCTTCGGTCAGTGCCGGTGAGGCCAGTACAGCTGCTCCTCGCCGATGTCGGTCGCGGGAAGGCCGGCCAGGATCAGGCCTTCCCGTAGCTCGCGCCAGCGCCCGACATTGCGGATCGGGAAGCTGCTGAGGAACCACTCGACGATGGCGGCGTCGGTGCATTCGGCGTCGCCATGCCAGGCGTCGCGGGCGTTGCGCAGGAAGAGGCGCGCCTCCTCCTGCGCCCGCCGGATGTCGCCGAGCTGGCCGAGGGCGGCGGCCTTCCAGGCCGGGATGTTGAAGATCGACTGCCCGGCCCGGTCGGCGGCCTCGACGCAGCCGGTGACGTCGCCGTGCAGGAAGCGGATGCCGGCGAGATAGGCCCAGTGATGGGGCGGGATCAGCGGGTTCAGCTCGAAGGCATTGGCCACGAGATCGAGCGCGATGTCGGTCCGGTCGACGAAGGCGAAGCCCTGCGCCGCCGACATCAGCACCGACGGGTTGCTCGGGTTCAGGTCGCGCGCCAGCTCCAGATGCAGGTCGGCCTGCGGGTAGCGGGTCGTCATCATGTAGGACCAGGCCAGGGTCAGATGGCCGCGCGCATCCAGGGGGTCGAGCTCCGCCGCCCGCCGGGCCAGGGCCAGCGCGTCGTCGGCCATGGCGCGGTCGCGGCGCACGCCCGGCAGGATGATGTGCCGGGAGTTGTAGATGTTCGCGAGGCCGCTATAGGCCGGGGCGAAGCTGGGCCAGTCCCGGATCACGTCCTTGAACAACGCCTCGGCCTCGAACTCCGCCTGCGGCTCCCAGAAGTTCAGCAGATACTGGCCGCGCAGCCAGCGGATATAGGGCCCGTGCGCGAAGTCGCGATCGCCGATCTGCCGCGACAGGGCGTTCGCCGAAATGTGGATGTCGAGCGTCGCCGACACGCGGCGGGCGATCTGGCGCTGCTGGTCCATCCAGGATTGCAGCGCCAGCGAGAAGGTCTCCGACCACAGCGACCGCTTGCGGGTCAGCTCGGTCAGCGAGACGACGATCAGCAGATCGTCGTCCTTGTGCCGGAAATCGGTGGACAGGCGGTAGTCGGCCTGCTGCGGCGCCCCGGCCGCGGGAGCCGCTTCCGGCGGCTCGACCACGATCCATTCCCGGAACCGCACCAGATTGGCGATCAGCTCGCTGCGGAAGCCGTGGACGACATAGTCGTCGATGCCCTCGGGCAGGCCGGGACTCAGGCGGTCCACCTCGATGATCGGCAGCCGGGACTGCTCCTCGGCCGGCGCCGAAGCCGCCTGGGCGGTGTCGTCGAACGAGCCCTTCTTGATGTCGACGATCAGACGCTGCGTCTCGTCCGACGGCTCCATGTCGTAGTCGTTCTGCAGCAGGTCCCACAGCGTGCTGTACAGCTTCAGCGCCGCCGCGATGTTGCCGCGCAGCGCCTGCTGCAGGATCAGGACGCGATAGGCCTCCTCATGCGTCGGGTCGATGTCGAGCAGCGAATGGGCCGCCTCGGCGGCGATCTTCTCGCCCGAGGCCGGATCGCGCAGGATCCGCTCGAGGCCGCCGATGAAGGTCTTGCGCCATTGCTGCCGGCAGACGGTGAGCCAGGAGGCGAACTCCCGGTCGAGATCCTCGAACCCGGTCAGGATGCGGTCCGGATTGGCCAGGCCGAGCGCCAGGATCGACGACAGGACGCCCTTCGCCAGGTCGGCGGCAACCAGTTCGAGATCGATCTCGATGGATTCGCGCCGGATGCGGATGTCCTGGCGCCCGATCTCGACGATGCCCGGCCGGACGGCGTCGAGATTGTCGCGCAGCTGCTTCAGGCACTGCCGCAGCGAGCCGCGGGCGTGATCGCCGTCGCTCTCGCTCCAGAACACCCCGGCGACGCGCTCGCGGCTCTCGATCGCCATGCCGCTCAGCGCGACGAAGGCGAAGATCGCCTGGGACTTGCGGCTGCCGAGCTCGATCCGCTCCCCGTTGCCGAGGCGGAGATCGAAACCGTTGCCCAGCGACAGCCGCAGACGCTCTACACCAGCTTTCTCCGGCGCGGGTACATCTTCCCGATCCGGAGTCCTCACGCTCCGTAGTGCCGGAACCGCCATCCGCGGTCTCCCTTCCCCCAACCAATTGAAACCGCAGCGGACTGGGCTCACAAACTATTAAATATCGCCGGGCGCTCGATCAAACTATTCAGCGGACGCCCGAAGTGTGAGGCCGTCTGGCGCAGCCCCTCCGTCACCGCGGCGGACGAGGAGGACTGTAGCTTCGGCGATAGCAGCTTCACGACGGAAATCCCAGCCCTCCCGGTCAGATCGACCCGGAAAATCGCCATGCCCTGCTGGGCCAAGGCGGCCAGGAGACCGGGCAGGGAGTCCGGTCCGTCGGTGCCGTTGTCCGTCGCGTCGCCATTTGCCGTGGCCAGCAGCGCCTCGGGTCGCAGCGCGTGCTTCGCGGCGAGCCGCTCCTGGTCCGCCGGGTCCGGCACCGGCCCGGCGCGGCGCAGCCGGAGGAACAGCAGGTCGTTGGCGATCTCGGACTGGATCATCTCCAGGACGGCCGCCTCCAGCGCGGCGGCCCGGCCGGGCCGGGCGGCGAAGCCCAGGGCGACCAGGCCGTGGATGGGGCTGACGGAGGCCGCGGCGATGACGGCGAGCGGCAGGCCGCCGGCGTCGAGTTCGAGCGCGAAGCCCTGGCGCGGCCATGGCGTCTCGGCCCCGGGGCGCAGCCGGTCGATCGCGGCGGCCATCAGCGCCGGCGGCAACCGGCGGGCGGGCCGGCCGCCATGCCACCAATGCGCGACCACATGCCGCTCGACCAGCTCGAACAGGGCCGATCGGGCGGCGGCGTCGGGGGTCGGGCCGGCGGCACACCCTTCGCTGACCGGGACCGCGGCCCGCAGCCCGCTTGACCGCCCGAAGACCAGCGGCCGCGGCACCAGCACGGGACGGCCGGTCGCCAGCTCCACCCCGGCGACGGCCGGGGCAGCCGCGAGCGCCGCTTCCGATGCCACGCCGGTCCGCGCCTCGACCTGGCCGGCGAAGCGGGCGGCGATGGTCTCGGCCGCGCCGTCCGGGGCGGCGTCGCCGATCTCGGGCGCGGCCAGGGCCAGGGTCTCCGCCGCCTCGCCGATGCATTTCTGGAAGGCCCGCCACGGGCTCGGGTCGCATCCGATCACGCCGTCCACGGCGATCGCCGCGCCGTCGCCGGCGGGCCGGCGCAGCCGGGCGCCGAGGACAGTCAGGCCGGGATAATCCATCGCCGGCACCACGAAGCTGGCCTCCAGCGTCGCGGCCAGCCGGAACAGCCGGGCGGTCCGCGCGTCCTCGTCGCTGCCGTCCGGCGCCACCCCGAAGGCCGCCAGGAGCCGCCGGGCCTCTTCCACGGCCTGGCCGGCTGCGCCAGAATCGGGGGCTTGCTCGAACAGCCGGGCACAGGTGTCGTAGACGGAGGGCGGTGCGAGCATGATGCTCCGGATCACGGGCGGGACCTGCGCCCATATCACCATGGCAGCCGCGAAACGCGTGGAGATTTTTGCCGGATGCCGCTCCTGACCGCCCTCGATCACCTCCTCGCCGACCGGATCGCCGCCGCGCTCGGCGTCCGGCCGGTGGCGGCCGAGCCGCTGCCGGG
Organism: Inquilinus sp. CA228; assembly: GCF_052078665.1. Classification (NCBI taxonomy): domain Bacteria; kingdom Pseudomonadati; phylum Pseudomonadota; class Alphaproteobacteria; order Rhodospirillales; family Rhodospirillaceae; genus Inquilinus; species Inquilinus sp. CA228. The sequence continues at coordinate 165,035 of NZ_JBQJIK010000001.1, forward strand.
CGGGTCGACCGTCGCGGTGCTGCGGGTCGACCTCGCCGATGGCGGCCGGGTGGTGGCCAAGGCCGGGGCGGGGCCGCTGCTGCTCGAGGCCTGGATGCTGGGCGAGCTGGCCCGGCATTCCGCCCTGCCGCTGCCGGCCGTGCTGCACGCCGCCGAGGACCTGCTGCTGCTGGAGCATGTCGAGCACGAGCCCGGGCCGCCCTCGGCGTCGGCGCAGCTGCATGCCGCCGAACTGCTGGCGGCGCTGCACGGGCCGGCCTGGCCGCGCTTCGGCTACGGCCGCGACACCACCATCGGCAAGCTGCCGCAGCCGAACCCGCCGGCCGACCGCTGGGTGCCGTTCTTCCGCGACCACCGCCTGCTGCACATGGCCCGCGCCGGCCATGCCGAGGGCACGGTCGACGCCGATCTCCTGCGCCGACTGGAGGCGCTGGCCGCGCGGCTCGAGGAGCTGCTGTCGGAGCCGCGCCATCCGGCGCTGCTGCACGGCGACATCTGGACCGGCAACCTGCTGCACCGGGGCGGCCGAATCGCCGCATTCATCGACCCCGCCATTTCCTGCGGCCATCCGGAGATGGAGCTGACCTACCCGACCCTGTTCGGCACCTTCGACGATATTTTTTTCCGCCGCTATGCCGAGCTGGCGCCGCTCGATCCCGACTTCTGGAACGACCGTCGGCCGATCTATCTGCTGTATCCGCTGCTGGTGCATGTGCGGTACTGGGACCCGGCCTATGCCGCGCCGATCCGCCGGATTCTCGACCGCTACGGCGCCTGATCCATGGCCTAAGCCCCCGAAACGTCTTATGATTCATTGAGATTGTAACGGTCCATTTTCTTCGCCATAGTCGCGCCAATCCGACGTCGACGCGGAGCTTGAACAGAGAAACGCCCTCGGTTTAAACGGCGAGCGAACAGATGAGGACGACCATCCGCGGATGGTCTGTGGAGGCAATTCGGCGCGAGCATGGAATATTTCCTGCAGCAGCTCATCAATGGGCTGACGCTGGGCGCGATCTACGGTCTGATCGCGATCGGCTATACGATGGTGTACGGCATCATCGGCATGATCAATTTCGCCCATGGCGAGATCTATATGATCGGCGCGTTCATCGCGGTGATCGGCTTCGTCGTGCTCGGCGCCTTCGGCGTGCCCGGCGTGTCGGTGGCCCTGGCCCTGGCGATCGTGCTGATCGTCAGTGTGGTGGTGACCGCGGCCTATGGCTGGACCGTCGAGCGATTGGCCTACCGGCCCCTGCGCGGCTCGACCCGGCTGGCGCCGCTGATCTCCGCGATCGGCATGTCGATCTTCCTGCAGAACTACGTCCAGCTGCTGCAGGGCGCCCGGCGCAAGCCGGTGCCGCCGCAGATCCCGGGCGGGTTCCAGCTGACCTCCGGCGGCGGCTTCGACGTCAGCCTGTCGTATCTGCAGATCATCATCGTGCTGCTCACCCTCAGCCTGATGATCGGGCTGACATGGGTGATCAACCGCACCTCGCTCGGCCGGCAGCAGCGCGCCTGCGCCCAGGACCGCACCATGGCGGCGCTGATCGGCGTCGATGTCGGCCGCACCATCTCGACGACCTTCGTCATCGGCGCGGCGCTGGCCGCGGTGGCCGGCGTGATGGTGACCCTCTACTACGGCGTGATCGACTTCTACATCGGCTTCCTGGCCGGCATCAAAGCCTTCACCGCGGCGGTGCTGGGCGGCATCGGCTCGCTGCCGGGAGCGATGCTGGGCGGCATCCTGATCGGGCTGATCGAGGCCTTCTGGTCGGGCTACTTCTCGTCGGAGTACAAGGATGTCGCTGCCTTCACCATCCTGGTGCTGGTGCTGATCTTCCGCCCGTCCGGCCTGCTCGGCCGCCCCGACATCGAGAAGGTCTGACGCCATGGCGACGATCGCGCAATCCGACGCGGCCGCCGGGCGCCGCCTCGACCTCGTGGCCATGGTGAAGGAGGCCGGGGTCGCCGGCCTGATCGCGCTGGTCCTCACCGCCCCGCTGGTCGGCATCCGCACGGTGGAGCAGAGCGGCGCGCTGGGCTATCAGACCGACTTCACCGCCGTCGCCATCGCCGTCGGGCTGGTCTTCCTCGGCCGCATCGGCATCATCCTGAACCGCGAGGGCGTGTCCCGGCCGGTGTTCTGGATCAGCCTGCTGTTCCTCGTCGTCTTCGCCCTGCCGCCGGTCTACCAATATCTGCGGCCGCTGATTTCCGATGCGCTGCCGCCGCTGCCGGTGCAGGATCTGCACTCGGTGCCGCTGCTGCTGATCGGGGCGTTCGGGGCGCTGTGGCTGCTGGTCCAGTCGATCCTGGTGCAGCGCCGCAACCGCGCCAGCCTGTCGCGGCAGGAGCGCGATCGGGCGATGGACCGGGTCGGCGCCCGGGTGCAGCGTCTCAGCGTCTATGTCGGACCGATCCTGGTGCTGCTGGCGGTGATCTTCCCGTTCACCGACCTCGCCACCCGCAGCACGCTGGGCGTCGCCATCATCGTGCTGACCTACATCATGCTCGGCTGGGGGCTGAACATCATCGTCGGCCTGGCCGGGCTGCTCGACCTCGGCTACGTCGCCTTCTATGCCGTCGGCGCCTATTCCTACGCGCTGCTGGCGACCACTTTCGGCTTCAGCTTCTGGCTCTGCCTGCCGCTGGCCGGGCTGCTGGCCGCCGGCTTCGGCGTGATCCTGGGCTATCCGGTGCTGCGGCTGCGCGGCGACTATTTCGCCATCGTCACCCTCGGCTTCGGCGAGATCATCCGCATCATCCTGATCAACTGGGCGCCGGTCACCAACGGTCCGAACGGCATCAACAACATCCCACGGCCCAGCTTCTTCGGCTTCCCCTTCGACCGCAACCCGCCCGAGGGCGTCACCGCCTTCCACCAGCTGTTCGGCCTGGACTACGACCCGACGCAGCGCATCATCTTCCTCTACCTGCTGATCCTGGCCCTGGCTCTCTTGGTCAACTTCATCAGCGTGCGGCTGCGCCGGCTGCCGGTCGGCCGGGGCTGGGAGGCGATCCGCGAGGACGACATCGCCTGCCAGTCGCTCGGCATCAACCGCACCAACCTGAAGCTGGCGGCCTTCGCCACCTCGGCGATGTGCGGCGGCTTCGCCGGCAGCTTCTTCGCCACCTACCAGGGCTTCATCAGCCCGGAGAGCTTCTCCTTCATCGAATCGGCGATCGTGCTGGCGATCGTGGTGCTCGGCGGCATGGGCAGCCAGCTCGGCATCGTCGTCGCCGCCTGCCTGATCATCGGCCTGCCGGAGGCGTTCCGCGGCCTCGACCTGTACCGCATGCTGGTGTTCGGCCTGTGCATGGTCGGCATCATGGTGTGGCGCCCGCGCGGCCTGCTGGCGCATCGCGACCCGACCATCCTGCTGCACGGCAAGAAGGGAGCCTCTTCGTGACCGCCCTTCTGACCATCGAGCATGTCTCGATGCGCTTCGGCGGCCTCGTCGCCATCGACGACGCCACCTTCGACATCCGCGCCGGCGACATCACCGCCGTGATCGGGCCGAACGGCGCCGGCAAGACCACGCTGTTCAACTGCATCACCGGCTTCTACCGGCCGACCTCGGGGCGGATGACGCTGCGGGTCGACGGCAGCGAGTTCCTGCTGGAGCAGATCCCGGGCTACCGCATCGCCCAGCAGGCGCGGGTCGCCCGCACCTTCCAGAACATCCGGCTGTTCGCCGGGATGAGCGTGCTGGAGAACCTGATGGTGGCCCAGCACAACAAGCTGATGAAGGCCTCGGCCTTCTCGATCGCCGGGCTGTTCGGTCTGCCCAGCTATCGGCGGGCGGAGCGCGAGGCGGTGGAGAAGGCGAAGTTCTGGCTCGACCGGGTCGGGCTGACCGCCCAGGCCGACGATTCCGCCGGCAGCCTGCCCTATGGCGGCCAGCGCCGGCTGGAGATCGCGCGGGCGATGTGCATCGACCCGGTGATCCTGTGCCTGGACGAACCGGCCGCCGGCCTCAACCCGCGCGAATCGCAGGAGCTGAACGGGCTCCTGCGCGCCATCCGCGACGAGCACGACACCAGCGTGCTGCTGATCGAGCACGACATGAGCGTCGTCATGCAGATATCCGACCACATCGTCGTGCTCGACCATGGCAAGAAGATCGCCGACGGCACGCCGGCCGAGATCCGCAGCGACGAGGCGGTGATCCGCGCCTATCTCGGCGAGCCGGAGGAGGATGATCTGCCGCCGGAAATCGCCGCCGATCTTGCCGCCGCGACCGGGGAGGCCCGGCCGTGATGCTGTCGCTGCAGGGCGTGCACACCTTCTACGGCGCCATCGAAGCGCTGCGCGGCGTCGATGTCGAGGTCAAGGAAGGCGAGATCGTCACCCTGATCGGCGCCAACGGCGCCGGCAAGTCGACGCTGCTGATGACGATCTGCGGCAACCCGCAGGCGCGCCAGGGGGCGGTGCTGTTCGACGGCAAGGAGATCACCCGGCTGCCGACCTTCGAGATCGTGCGCCGCGGCGTCGCCATCTCGCCGGAGGGCCGTCGCATCTTCCCGCGCATGACGGTGATGGAAAACCTGCAGATGGGGGCGCTGACCGCCGATCCGGTGGAGTTCGGCCGCGACCTCGAGCAGATCTTCACCCTGTTCCCGCGGCTGAAGGAGCGGCAGGTCCAGCGCGGCGGCACCCTGTCGGGCGGCGAGCAGCAGATGCTGGCGATCGGCCGTGCGCTGATGAGCCGGCCGCGCCTCCTGCTGCTGGACGAGCCGTCGCTCGGCCTGGCGCCGCTGGTGGTGAAGCAGATTTTCGAGGCGATCAAGGTGATCAACCGGGAAAAGGGCATGACCGTGTTCCTGGTCGAGCAGAACGCCTTCCACGCGCTGAAGCTGGCGCATCGCGGCTATGTCATGGTCAACGGCCGGGTGACGATGAGCGGCAGCGGACGCGAGCTGCTGGCGAATCCGGAGGTCCGGGCCGCCTATCTCGAAGGCGGGCATTGAGGGGCGGGCGATGGAACAGATCCTCGGAACCTCGGTCGGCGATTTCATCTTCGTCAGCCTGATTTTGGGCGGCGGCGCCGGCCTGCTGACCGGGCAGGGCCAGGCCCAGGGCTGGGCGCCGATGCGCAAGGTGATCCCCTTCGTGGTGCTGCTCGCCTGTGCGACCCGGTTCCTACATTACGCGCTGTTCGGCGGTACGCTCTTGTCGCCGACCGGCTTCGTCATCGATCTTGTCTGGATCGGCCTGTGCGCCACGGTCGCCTACCGGATGACGCGGGCGGCGAAGATGGTGCGGCAGTATCCGTGGCTGTATGAGCGCGCCGGCCTGTTCGGCTGGCGCGAGCGGCCGCCGGCCGCACGGTAAGACGCCGGTCCTTTCGGATCGGCGGGAAGCAAAGACCGGCGGGGTCGTCCCGCCGGGCGATGAACTGGGAGAGCGATCTGATGACGAGATTCAACCGAGTGCTCCTGGCCGGCGTAGCCCTGGCCGCAATGGCGTCGGCCCCGGCCTGGGCCGAGGTGAAGATCGGTCTCGGCGCGCCGCTGACCGGCCCGAACGCCGCCTTCGGCGAGCAGCTGAAGCGCGGCACCGACGCCGCGGTGAAGGCCATCAACGACGCTGGCGGCATCAACGGCGAGAAGATCAGCGTGGTCTATGGCGACGATGCCTCCGACCCGCGCCAGGGCGTCGCCGCCGCGAACGAGTTGGTGGGGCAGGGCGTGGTGGCGGTGATCGGCCACTACAACTCCTCGGTCTCGATCCCGGCCTCCGCGATCTATGCCGAGGAAGGCATCGTCCAGATCACCCCGGCCTCGACCAACCCGCAGCTGACCGAGCAGGGGCAGAAGACCACCTTCCGCACCTGCGGCCGCGACGACCAGCAGGGCGACGTCGCCGGCGCCTTCATCGCCGAGAAGTTCAAGGGCCGCAACGTCGCCATCCTCCAGGACCAGACCACCTACGGCAAGGGCCTGGCCGACGCCACCAAATCGGCGATGAACAAGGCCGGCCTGACCGAGGTGCTGTATGAGGGCATCACCGTCGGTGAGCGCGACTTCTCGGCCGTCGTCTCGAAGATGAAGCAGGCCAAGATCGACCTGATCTATTTCGGCGGCCTGCACAACGAGGCCGGGCTGATCGTGCGCCAGGCGCGCGAGCAGGGGCTGAACGCCCAGTTCATTTCCGGCGACGGCATCGTCACCCAGGAGTTCTGGGGCATCACCGGCGAAGCCGGTGCGGGCGTGCTGATGACCTTCCCGGCCGACCAGCGCAGCAATCCGGGCGCCAAGGCGGTGGTGGACAAGTTCCGGGCCGACAAGTACGAGCCCGAGGGCTACACCCTCCTCACCTATGCCGCGGTCCAGGCCTGGGCCGAGGCGGCGACCAAGGCCAAGAGCCTGGAGGGACCGAAGGTGGCCGAGGCGCTGCATGACGGCAGCAAGTACAGCACCGTGATCGGAGATCTGTCCTTTGACGCCAAGGGCGATCTGACCAAGTCGGACTACGTCTTCTACATCTGGAACAGCGGCACCTACGCTGAAGCCACCCAGGGCGAGCTGGCCAAGGTCGGCGCCAAGTAACACCAAAGGCCAGTGGCGGACGCCACCGGCCATGGACATTGTCGACCCGGCGGAGAACCCCGCCGGGTCTTTTTTGTCATATGATTGATCGCGGGGCCGATCCGTGGTGTAACAGACGGTCTATATCGCAGTGCAGCATGGGGGTCAGCGATGGAGCTGCCAGCCACCCCGATCACCATCGAGCCGCGCGGGCTCGACCGGGAGTCGCTGAAGCGCGACATCCTGGAATGGCTGGTCTACGCCGTCGGGCGCGAGATCCATCGCGCCACCCGGCACGACTGGTTCGCCGCCACGGCGCTGGCCGTGCGCGACCGCCTGGTCGACCGCTGGATGGGGGCGCAGCACCTCGAAGAAGCGACCGACGGCAAGCGGGTCTATTATCTCAGCCTGGAATTCCTGATCGGCCGGCTGATGGCCAATGCGCTGACCAATCTCGGCCTGTATGAGACCTGTCGCGAGGCGCTGTCCGATTTCGGCGTCGATCTCGGCGCCGTGCTGGAGGTCGAGCCGGACGCGGCGCTCGGCAATGGCGGCCTCGGCCGCCTCGCCGCCTGCTTCCTCGACAGCATGGCGACGCTCGGCATCGCCGGCACCGGCTACGGCATCCGCTACGAATACGGGCTGTTCGAGCAGCAATTCGACCGCGGCTGGCAGGTCGAATACCCCGAGGACTGGCTGAAATTCGGCAATCCCTGGGAGTTCGAGCGGCCGGAGGTCGCCTACCCCATCGATTTCTTCGGCAAGGTCGAACCCGGTGAACCGGGCCCCAACGGCAAGCCGACGGCGCGCTGGCAGGGCAGCCAGCGGGTGCTCGCCGTCGCCTACGACACGCCGGTGGTCGGCTGGGGCGGCGCCACGGTCAACACCCTGCGGCTGTGGTCGGCCAAGCCGGTGCGGGAGTTCGACCTCGTCCGCTTCAACTCCGGCGACTATATGAAGTCGGTCGAGGACAAGATCCTGTCCGAGACCCTGTCGCGTGTGCTGTACCCGAACGACAACACCCCGGCGGGGCAGGAGCTGCGGCTCAAGCAGGAATACTTCTTCACCTCGGCCTCGCTGCAGGACGTGCTGCGCCGGCACCGGATGCATCACGACGGCTATGACGACCTGCCGGCCAAGGCGGCGATGCAGCTGAACGACACCCATCCGGCGATCGCGGTGCCGGAGCTGATGCGCCTGCTGATCGACCGGCACCGGCTGGACTGGGATCGCGCCTGGAAGATCACCACCGGCTGCATCAGCTACACCAACCACACGCTGATGCCCGAGGCCTTGGAGACCTGGCCGGTGGCGCTGCTGGAGCGGGTGCTGCCGCGCCACCTGCAGATCATCTACGAGATCAACGACCGCTTCCTGAAATCCTCGCGCGTGATCGCCAAGGACCCGAGCCGCCTGTCCACCCTGTCGCTGATCCAGGAGGGCTGGGACCGCCGGGTGCGCATGGGGCCGCTGGCCTTCCTCGGCAGCCACCGGGTCAACGGCGTCTCGGCGCTGCACACCCAGCTGATGCGCGAGACGGTGTTCCGCGACCTGAACGAGGAGTTCCCGGACCGGATCACCAACAAGACCAACGGCATCACCCCGCGCCGCTGGCTGGTGCAGGCCAACCCGAACCTGGCGCAGCTGATCCACAACATGATCGGCACCGGCTGGGAGGACGATCTGGAGCGGCTGTCGGCCCTGGCCGGCAAGACCCAGGACACCGCCTTCCGCGAGGCGTTCTGGGCGGTGAAGCGCCGCAACAAGGCGCTGCTGGCGCATCACATCGGCGAGATCGCGGATCTCCGCGTGTCCGGCGACGCGCTGTTCGACGTCCAGGTCAAGCGCATCCACGAATACAAGCGCCAGCTGCTGAACATCCTGCACGCCGTGGCGCTGTGGCAGGAGATGCGCGACACCCCGGACGCGGCCTGGACGCCGCGGGTCAAGATCTTCGCCGGCAAGGCCGCCCCGGGCTACGCCACGGCCAAGCTGATCATCAAGCTGGCGAACGACGTGTCGCGGGTGATCAACGCCGACGCCGAGATCCGCGACCAGCTGAAGATGGTGTTCCTGCCGAACTACAACGTCACGCTGGCCGAGCGCATCATCCCGGCCGCCGACCTGTCGGAGCAGATCTCGACCGCCGGCATGGAGGCCTCGGGCACCGGCAACATGAAGTTCGCGCTGAACGGCGCGATCACCATCGGCACGCTGGACGGCGCCAATGTCGAGATCGCCGAGCGGGTGGGCGCGGACAACATCCTGATCTTCGGCATGACCGCGGCCGAGGTGGCGGCGAAGCGTGCCCAGGGCTACGACCCGGCGGCGGTGATCGCGGCCGACCCGCGCCTGGCCCGCGCCGTGGCGGCGATCGAGGACGGCACCTTCTCGCCCGACGATCCGGGCCGGTTCCGGCCGCTCACCGACGCGCTGCGGCACAGCGACTGGTTCCTGGTGGCGGCCGATTTCGCCGCCTATTGGGACGCCCAGGCCCGCGCCGCCGCGCTGTACCGCGACCGCGCCGGCTGGACCCGCATGGCGATCCAGAACACCGCCCATGTCGGCTGGTTCTCCTCCGACCGCACGGTGCGCGACTACGCCGAGGAGATCTGGGACGTCTGGCCGCCGCTGGCCCGGGCGGCGGAGTAGGGGCGTCGGGACACAGTCGAAAAGGTTAACCCGTCATGGCGAGCCCCGAAGGGGCGTGGCCATCCATATGTGGACGGCCCCCTGCCTGCAAGGCATTCGGTCAGGGTTCTGGGTTCGGATCGCTTGCATCCATATGTCCGGCCTGTTGGGTGCGATCGCACTTGATCGCTGGCCAAGATGATATCCGCGTCGGGAGACCCGCACAGAGGTGAGACGTCGAAGCGCCACTGGATGGCACGGAGTGTCTCCCGTCTTGGATCGATCGATCCCATCATCTGTTCGTCTGCTTGCAAGTTCCGGCCTCGGCGGGGTCGTGGAGCGTCCCGGGAGGGTCGCGCCGTGGGTCCCGCAGAGCTCTCAGTGGGTGGTGGGTGCGGCGGCGAGACGGCCTGGGTCGTAGCGCTCGCCTGTGACCATCAGCTTCCAGGCGATGCGGGCGACCTTGTTGGCGAGCGCCACGGCGGCGAGCTTGGGCGGCTTGCGGGCGAGGAGCGCGAGCAGCCAGGGCGGCGCCGAGCGGCTGGTGCCGCGGCGGACCTGCCGGATCACCGAGGTGGCGCCGACCACGAGCACGCTGCGCAGGGTTTCGTCGCCGGCGCGGGTGATCACCCCCAGCCGCTGCTTGCCGGCGGTGGTGTGGTTCTTCGGCGTGAGGCCGATCCAGGCGGCGAAGTCGCGGCCGGAGCGGAAGCGTTGCGGATCGGGCGCCTTCAGCACCAGGAAGCAAGCACCGATCGGCCCGATGCTCGGGATCTGAGCCAAGCGGCGACTGAGCTCGTCCTGGCGATGCCAGGCCATCAGCTTGGCCTCGATCGCCTCGATCCGCGCCTCGAGCCGGGCATGCTCCTCGGCCAGCTCGGCGAACAGGGCCCGCGCCGGCTCCGGCACCGCCGCCTCGCCCTCGATCCGCCGCAACAGCGCCGCGATCTTGGCCGGGCCCTTGGCGGCGACCAGCCCGAACTCGGCGGCATAGCCGCGGATCGTGTTGATCAGCTGGGTCCGCTGGCGCACCAGCCGGTCGCGCAGCCCGGCCAGCATCAGCGCCGCCTGGGCCTCCGCGCTCTTCACCGGCACCAGACGCCGCTGCAGATGCGGTCGGCTCATCGCCTCGCAGATCGCTTGGGCATCCGCCGCGTCGTGCTTGCCGCGCAGCACATAGGGCTTCACGTATTGCGGCGGGATCAGCTCCACCCGATGGCCCAGCTTCTGCAGCTCCCGGGCCCAGTAATGCGACCCGCCGCAGGCTTCCATCCCCACCCGGCACGGCGGCAGCTTGGCGAAGAATGCCAGCACATCCTGCCGACGCAGCTTCTTCCGCAGCACCACACCCTCCTCGGCATCCACCCCGTGCAGCTGGAAAACACTCTTCGACGTATCCATCCCAATGCGCGTAATCTCGGTCACGGACGGCCTCCTTCGATGAGATTTCGACAGCCTCATCCTGGCACACTGATGCCGTTCGGGGGCCGTCCACCACATCAGTGGTCTCGGCCCCTTCCATCTTTAGATTATGATAATCATATAAAGGCGGCCGCCTTCGTCCCGCGGCTTGATCCTTGAGGACATCATGGTCTCCGATCTGCTCGCCGCCATCGGCCTCACGGCCGGTGCGGCGATCCTGGTGGCCGGGCTGTCGATCGCCATTCCCGCCGGGTCCGCCGGCCGCGTCCTGGCCGCGACCGTGCTGGCGGGCTGGTTCGCGCTGATCGCCGGGCTCGGCGCCGCCGGGCTGTTCGACGACGTCCGCGGCCTCGGCCCGCCGGCGCTCGGCCTGGCCGTGCTGCTGCCGGTCGCGATCCTGGCCCTGGGCCGCGCCCGGCCGGGCCTGCTGCAACGGGCCTGGCGCGGCATCCCGCTGCCGGTGCTGATCGGCCTTCACGCCACTCGGGTGGCGGGGATCGTCATGGTGCTCTGGCACGAGGCCGGCCGCTTGCCGGCGCCGTTCGGCCCGATCGCGGGCTGGGGCGACGTGCTGGTCGCCCTGGCGGCGATCCCGGTCGCGCTGATGGTCAAGGCCGGCACGCCCGGCTGGCGCCCGGTCGCCCTCGGGTGGAACGCGCTCGGGCTGCTCGACCTCGTCGTCGCCATCGGCCTCGGCCTGACCTCGGCGCCGGGGTCTCCGCTGCGGCTCTTCTTCGGCGAGCCCGGGACGGGGCTGATGAACAACCTGCCGCTGCTGCTGATCCCGGCCTATCTGGTGCCGCTGCTGATCGTCACCCATCTCGCCGTGTTCGCGCGGCTGCGGGTGCGCCTCAGCCCTTGACCGCTCCCAGCGTCAGGCCGCGCACGATGTAGCGCTGGGCGAACAGCGCCAGCAGCACCGGCGGGATCATCGCGATCAGCGCCCGGGTCGCCATGAACCAGAACTGCACGCCGCGGGTGTCGACCGCGCCGGCCATGTGGGCAGGCATCATCTTGGTCTCGGTGATGCCGAGCGACGAGGAGAACAGGAACTCGTTCCAGGCGAAGGCGAAGATGATCATCGCGGTGGCCGCCACCGCCGGCGCCGCCAGGGGCAGGGCGACACGCAGGAAGGCCTGCCAATGTGACGCGCCGTCGACCAGCGCCGCCTCCTCCAGTTCGACCGGCAGGTCGAGGAAGGTCTGGCGCAGGATGACGACGACGAAGGGCAGGATGAAGGTGGCGTTGCACAGGATCAGCGCGGTCTTGCTGTCCAGCATGTCGAGCGACCGGAACACGATGTAGAAGGGCAGCAGCGTCGCCACCGGCGGCAGCACGCGCTGCGACAGGAACCAGATGGTGATGTCGCTGTTGCTCCAGAATCGGAACCGGGCCAGCGCATAGGCCGCCGGCAGGCCGAGGGCGAGGGCCAGGACGACGGCGCTGAGCGAGACGATCAGGCTGGTCTGCAGCGCGCGCCAGCCCTCCGGCGTGCTCAGCTCCACCGCGAAGTTCTTCAGGGTCGGCTGGAAGTCGAGCCAGGGGATGCCGAGCCCGGCCACGGTGAAGGTGTCGGCCGGGTTGCGCAGCGCGGTCGAGATCGCCCAGTACAGCGGGAAGAAGAACAGGACCGTGGCCGCGATCGCGACCAGCGACCACAGCGAATCGGCCATGCTGCTGCGGCGGCCCAGCGGCTTGACCCGGTCGACCGGGGCTTCGTGGACCGGCGCGGCGGCGTCAGGCGTAGACATTGCGCACCCGCTTGAAGAACAGGGTGACGATCGCCATCACCACGGCCAGCAGGGTCAGCGCCAGGGCCGAGGCGTAGCCGACGTCGAAGAAGCGCAGCCCGGTGCGGAAGGCGAGGTAGGAGACCGACTGGGTGGCGTTGCCAGGCCCGCCCACGGTCAGCGAGGCGACGACGTCGAACACCTTCATCGCCTCGGCCAGGCGCAGCAGCAGCACGATCACGATCACCGGCGTCATCAGCGGCAGCACCACCCCGGTCCAGATCCGGAAACTGGAGCTGGTCTCCAGCCGCGCCGCCTCGATCAGGTCGTCCGGGACGCCCTGCAGCCCGGCCAGCAGGACCAGGAAGCAGAACGGCGTCCACTGCCAGATGTCGACGATCATGATCGACACCAGGGCCCAGCCCGGGTTCGACAGCCAGGGGATGCCGGTCCAACCCAGCGGCCCGCCGGCCTCGTAGAAGATGGTGAAGAACAGGTACCCGGCCGCCACCGGCGTGGCGAAGATCGGCAGGATCATGATCGTGCGCAGGATGCCGCGGCCCGGGATGCTGCGGTTGAACAGGAAGGCCAGCAACAGGCCCAGCCCCATCTCGACGCTGACCGAGACGACCACGAAGATCGCCGTCACCCGCGCCGCCTCACGCACCTGGGGATCGGTGAAGACGCGGGCGAAATTGCCCAGGCCGACGAAATCCCAGGTGTTGACGGTCTGGCGCTGCACCTCGGTCCGGGTGCGCGGCGTGCCGTCCGCCTTCAGCACCGGGTTGCCGCTGGCATCCAGCCGCGGCACCTCGGCCCGGGTGGTCACGGTCTCGGTCTTCACCGTGTGGAAGGCGGCGAAGACGGTGTAGAGCGTCGGGAAGATGGTGAAGGCCAGCACCCAGACCACCGCCGGGGTCAGGAACAGCAGGCGGATCCGTCCGGTCCAGCGCATCGTGCCGCCTCGTCCCCCTTCCCGTTACGCGTCAGGCACGGACCGTGCCGCTATTCGGCCTTCCAGCCGATCGCCGCCTGGTAGTTCTTCAGCTGCTGGTCGCGGCCGAGGCGGTCGGTGATCTGCTCCCAGGCCACCGCGGTGTCGTCCAGCGCCTGCTGCGGCGTCTTCGAACCGCTCATTGCCGCCGACAGGTTGCTGTCCAGCGAGTCGTAATACTCTTGCGTGCCGGTGATCCGCATATACGGCAGCATGGTCTTGGCGTTGTAGTTGCTGTGGTAGGCCTCCAGGTACTCCTTCACGTCCTGGGCGTCCCATTTCAGGGCGGATTCGGTGTAATCGGTCAGCTTCGCCTCGCCGGTCGGCTCCAGCCACTGGTAGGAGTAGCCGGGGTCGACGCCGTCCCAGCCGATCGTGGCCAGGAACTTCTGCGACGGCTTGATTGCCATCAGCGACAAGAGGCTGTAGGCCGCCTCGGGATGCTGGCCGAGCGATGAGACCACGCCGTGCCAGGACCCGCCGGTGACGTTGCCCACCTGCCGGGGCTCCTTCACCGTGACGAAGGTCTTCTGCTCCATGTCCCAATAGGTATCTGAGGCCGGCAGGGCCGCGGAGCCGAGCTTGCCGCGGATCTTCGACCGCTCCAGGTCCTGCGCCAGCGCGCCGACATCGCCATAGGAGAAGTTGAACACCGCCTTGCCGCGCAGGAAGAAGTCCCAGGCCTCGCCCAGGCTCCAGCTCACCTGCGCCGGAGGTCCATAGGCGGCCAGCTCCTTCAGGAACTCCAGCGCCTTGACGTGGCCCGGGCTGTTGATCAGCGGCTTCATGTCGACCGGGTCGAACCAGTAGACATTGTGGGTGCGGTCCAGCGTGTCGCCCGGAGTCATGGCGAAGGAGGTGGCGAGGGTGGTGAAGTGGTACAGCCCCTGCTCGCGCACCTTGAGGTGCAGCACGGCGCCGCTGTCCGGCTCCAGGTCGTTGCTGTCGAAGTTCTTGCCGTTGAAGTACTTGGCGATGTCGCGCAGCTGCTGCAGCGTCTTCGGCGGCGCCGGCATGTCGTAGCCGTATTCCGCCTTGAAGGCTGCCTGGTGCGTCGGGTCGGTCAGCAGGTCGCGGCGGTAGTACAGGATCTGCCCGTCGGCATCGCTGAGCACGCCGTAGCCGACATTGTTCCAGGTGTAGATGGCGCGTAGCGCCGGCGGCATCACGTCGTAGTCCCATTTCGGGTACTCGCCGCTCTTCTTCCACTCGTCGACCGGCAGGATGTAGTTGCCGGCGATCAGGTCGCCGTAGAAGAAGGCCCCGACGATGATGGCGTCGTATTCGCCCGTGCCGTTGCGCAGGTCGAGGAAGGTCTTGGTGTAGAGCTCCGAGATCGGGGTCAGGGCGATGTTCAGCTTGGCGCCGGTCAGCTCCTCCCAGATCGGGCGGAACATGTAGACCGGGCCGGAGATGCCGCCCTTGGGGCCGGAATCGAGGCTGAGGATGGTGACCGTCTCGCCCTCGAAGGGCTTCTGGCCGGGACCGAAGAGGGAGCCCAGCTCCGCCTTCGTCGTGGTGATCTCCATCCCGTATTCGGGATCGGATTTGAGCGTCACCGTGCCGTCGTCGTGCCAAGTGACATGCGGTGTGTTCTGTGCCGCGGTCGGGCCGCTCAGGACGACCAGCACCGTCGACAGCAGCAGAGTCCTGCTGATGGCCATGGTTTCCTCCCCCTGTGACATCGCCGGACGTGTCCGGTCAGCTTCGATCCGAAGATGCCCGCCGAACGCAATTCGCATTCATTATGTCAGGCGAAATCGTGCGATGATTGCGCAAGGCTTGTCAAGGGAGCCCTCCGGCGCAACGGCCTTGCACCGCGGCCCATCGGCGGGAAGACTGCGCCCCATCGATTCCCCGCCCGGACAAGCTGCATGCGCGCCGCCCGCCTCCTGCTCCGACTCGCCCTCCTGCTGCTCGGCACCTTGCCGGCGGTTGCGCAGACGCAGGCGCCCGGAGGCGGCCTCGCCATGCATGGCGAACCGAAATACCCGGCGGATTTCGGCCACTTCGCCTACGCCAACCCGGACGCGCCGAAGGGCGGCGAGCTGCGCCAGGCGGTGGTCGGCAGCTTCGACACGCTGAACCCCTTCATCATCGGCGGTCAGACCGACCAGGTGCGACTGATCGTGCCGCCCTACAACTTCGCCACCCTGATGACCCGGGGCTGGGACGAGTCCTTCACGCTCTATCCCTATGTCGCGGACCGCGCGGAGATGTCGGACGACCGGCGCACGGTCACCTTCTGGCTCAATCCCAAGGCGGTGTTTCACGACGGCTCGCCGTTGACCGCGGACGATGTGATCTTCACTTGGCAGACCCAGGGGACCAAGGGGCTGCCCAACACCCGCGCGCTCTATGAAGCGATGGACGGCATCGACCGCATCGACGACCGCACCGTGCGCTTCCGCTTCAAGGAGGGCGGGGCGCGCGAGAATCCGCTGGTCGTCGCGATGCAGCCGATCCTGAGCAAGGCCTGGTATTCGAGCCACCCGTTCGACCAGCCCAGCCTCGATCCGCCGCTCGGCGCCGGCCCCTACGCGATCGGCGCGGTCGATGCCGGGCGCAGCATCACGCTGACCCGGGTCAAGGACTGGTGGGCGGCGGACCTGCCGGCGATGCGCGGGCTGTATAATTTCGACACGCTGCGCTTCGACTTCTACCTCGACGCCGACACGGCGCTGGAGGCGTTCAAGGCCGGGGCCTACACCCTGCGGCGGGAACGCGACGCCGAGAAATGGGTCAGCGGCGCCTACGACTTCCCGGCGGTCCAGGACGGCCGCGTCACTATGCTGACCCTGCCACATTTCCGGCCGGTCGGGATGATGGGCTTCGCCATGAACACGCGGCGGCCGATCTTCACAGATCCGCGGGTGCGGCGGGCGCTGATCCTGGCCTTCGACTTCGAATGGATCAACAAGACTCTGCTGGGCGGCCAGTACAAGCGCGACGACAGCTATTTCGCCAATTCGTCCCTGGCCGCGACCGACACGCCGCAGGGGGCGGAGCTGCAGCTGCTGGAGCCGTTCCGCGACCAGCTGCCGCCGCAGCTCTTCACCGAGCCCTACACCCTGCCGCCGAGCGACGGCAGCGGCCGCAGCCGCGAGAATCTGCGCGCGGCGCAGGCGCTGCTGGCCGAGGCCGGCTGGACGATCAAGGACAATGTGCTGGTCGACGCCAGCGGCACGCCGTTCCGCTTCGAGATCCTGCTGCAGAACAAGGGCGTCCAGCGGATCGGGCTGGCCTATGCCGACCAGCTGCGCCGGCTCGGCATCCAGGCCTCGATCCGGCTGGTCGAAACCGCGCAATACGCCAACCGCACCGAGAGCTATGATTTCGATGTGATCCTGAACACCTGGATCTCCACCCTGTCGCCCGGCGTCGAGCAGTCGCGCTACTGGGGCAGCGGCTCGGCCGACGTGCCCGGCACCCGCAACTACCCGGGGGTGAAGAGCCCGGTGGTCGACGCCATGATCAAGGCCGTCACCGCCGCCCGCAGCCAGGAGGAGCTGCAGGCCGCGGTGCACGCGCTCGACCGGGTGCTGCTGTGGGGCAACTACGTGGTGCCGCTCTATTATCTCGACCGCGACTACGTCGCCTATTGGGGCAATCTCGGCCGCGTCACCAGCGTCAACCCGACCTATGGCACGGTGCTGGAAGCCTGGTGGTCGAACGACAAGTAGCGACGGCGGAAGGCCGCCGCCGTCAGATCTCCCGCTCCAGCGCCGCCTGCAGGACCGCGGTCCTGAGCGCGCTGGACAGGTTGCCGTCCGGGTCGCGGGCGGCGTCGACCGCCTCGACCAGGCGGTTGACCGGCAGGCCGCGCGCGGCGGCCAGGCGGGTGAGGGCGTCCCAGAAGGCCGGCTCCAGCGACACGCTGGTGGCGTGTCCGGCGATGCTGACCGACCGCTTGCGGACGCCGCTCACCGCGGCGCTATCAGGCCGACGGGCCGACCATGGTCTCCGGCCGCACCCACTGGTCGAACTGCTCGGCGGTGAGGAGGCCGAGCGCGATCGCCGCCTGCTTCAGCGTGGTGTTCTCGGCATGCGCCTTCTTCGCCACCTTGGCGGCGTTGTCGTAGCCGATATGCGGGTTCAGCGCCGTCACCAGCATCAGCGACTCGTGCAGCAGCTGCTCGATCCGGTCGGTCCGCGCCTCGATGCCGACGACGCAGTTGTCGGTGAAGCTGCGGCAGGAATCGGCCAGCAGGCGGATCGACTGCAGCAGGTTGTAGATGATCACCGGCTTGAACACGTTCAGCTCGAAATGGCCGTTCGAGCCGGCGATGGTGACGGTGACATGGTTGCCCATCACCTGGGTGCAGACCATGGTCATCGCCTCGGACTGGGTCGGGTTGACCTTGCCCGGCATGATCGACGACCCGGGCTCGTTCTCCGGCAGGTGAATCTCGCCGATGCCGCAGCGCGGGCCGGAGCCGAGCAGGCGGATGTCGTTGGCGATCTTCATCAGCGAGACGGCCAGGGTGTTCATCACGCCCGAGGCCTCGACGCAGGCGTCATGCGCGGCCAGCGCCTCGAACTTGTTCGGCGCGGTCTTGAACGGGAAGCCGGTGATGGTGGCGGCCTGCGCGGCGAAGGCCTCGGCGAAGCCCTCCTTGGCGTTCAGCCCGCTGCCGACGGCGGTGCCGCCCTGGGCGAGGTCCAGCAGATGCGGCAGGCAGCCCTTGACCCGGGCTACGCCCAGCTCGATCTGCCGGGCGTAGCCGGAGAACTCCTGGCCCAGCGTCAGCGGCGTCGCATCCTGCAGATGGGTGCGGCCGATCTTGACGATGTCCTTGAACTCCGCCGACTTGGAGGCCAGGGCGCGGTGCAAATGCTCCAAGCTCGGCAGCAGCTCATGGCCGATCTGCTCGACCGCGGCGATGTGCATCACCGTCGGGAAGCTGTCGTTCGAGGACTGGCCGCGGTTGACATGGTCGTTCGGATGCACCGGCTTCTTCGAGCCGATCTCGCCGCCCAGGATCTCGATGGCGCGGTTCGAGATCACCTCGTTGGCGTTCATGTTGGTCTGGGTGCCGGACCCGGTCTGCCACACCACCAGCGGGAAATGGTCGGCCAGGGTGCCGTCGATCACCTCCTCGGCGGCGGCGACGATGGCGTTGCCGACCGAGGGGTCGAGCTCGCCGAGCGCGACATTGGCCAGGGCCGAGGCCTTCTTCTGGATGCCCAGCGCCCGCACCAGCGGGGCCGGCATGCGCTCGCCGCCGATCCTGAAGTTCTGCAGGCTGCGCTGGGTCTGCGCGCCCCAGTAGCGGTCGGCCGGCACCTCGACGGCGCCCAGGCTGTCGGTCTCGGTGCGGAATGCGGTTTCGGCGGCCATCGAAAGGCTCCGGTTGCTGTCAGTTTTCGGCTGGCCGGTTTGCTAGCACGAATGCGGGTGTGGGGGTAGGCTGGGCGATCCCATACGGCATCCGATGCGCGGAGCGAGGTCCATGACCGCCCAAGACCATCACGACCATGACCACGAGCACGGCGAAGAGGGCAGCGCCCTGCCCGAGATCGCGCTGCGGGTGAAGGCGCTGGAATCGATCCTGGTCGAGAAGGGCTATGTCGACCCGGCCGCGCTCGACCTGCTGATCGAGACCTATGAGACGAAGATCGGCCCACGCAACGGCGCCTGGGTGGTCGCGAAGGCCTGGGCCGACCCGGCCTATCGCGACCGACTGCGGGCCGACGCCGGCGCCGCGATCGCCGAATTCGGCTTCGTCGGCCGCCAGGGCGAGCACATGGTCGCGGTCGAGAACACGCCGGACACCCACAACCTCGTCGTCTGCACCCTGTGCTCCTGCTACCCCTGGCCGGTGCTGGGCCTGCCGCCGGTCTGGTACAAATCGGCACCCTATCGCTCGCGCGCGGTGATCGACCCGCGCGGCGTGCTGGCCGATTTCGGCGTCGCCCTGCCGGAAACGACCCGGATCCGGGTCTGGGATTCGACCGCCGAGACCCGCTACCTGGTGATCCCGATGCGCCCGGCCGGCACCGAGGGCTGGGACGAGGACGCGCTGGCCGATCTCGTCACCCGCGACAGCATGATCGGCGCTGGCCAGGCGCGCGAGCCGGAGGCCGCCAGATGAACGGCGCCCAGGATCTCGGCGGCATGATGGGCTTCGGCCCGGTGGTGCCGGAGCCGGAGGATGTCCGCTTCCATGCGGAGTGGGAGAAGCGGGCGCTGGCCCTCACCCTGGCGGCGGGCGCGCTGGGCCGCTGGAACATCGACATCAGCCGGCATGCGCGCGAGACGCTGCATCCGGCCGACTATTTGTCCTCCAGCTACTACGAGATCTGGACCAAGGGGCTGGAGAAGCTGCTGCAGGGCGCCGGGCTGGTTTCGGCGGAAGAACTGACGGCCGGCCGTGCGATCGACCCGCCGGTGCCGGGCCAGAAGGTGCTGCGGGCGGACCAGGTCGCCGCGACGCTGGCGCGGGGCAGCAACTACCAGCGGCCGGAGGCGGCCCCGGCGCGCTTCGCCGTCGGCGAATTGGTGCTGACCCGCAACGAGCATCCCACCGGCCACACCAGGCTGCCGCGCTATGCCCGCGGCAAGGCGGGCGAGATCGAGCGCGTGCACGGCGTCTTCGTGCTGCCCGACAGCAACGCCCATGGCCATGGCGAGAGCCCGCAATGGCTCTACACCGTGCGCTTCGACGGGCGCGAGCTGTGGGGTGAGGCGGCCGACCCGACCCTGACCGTCTCGATCGACGCCTGGGAGGGCTATCTTGAGCCGGCATGAGGCGGTGATCGCGGCGCTGGACGGCGCCGCACCGCTGCCGCCGCGCGACGCCGAGGGGCTGGTCTTCGCCGAGCCCTGGCAGGCCCAGGCCTTCGCCATGGCGGTGGCGCTGCATCAGCGCGGCGTCTTCACCTGGCCGGAATGGGCGGCGGCGCTGGCAGCGGAGATCACCCGCGCCCAGGCGGCCGGCGATCCCGACGACGGCAGCCGCTACTACGAGCACTGGCTGGCGGCGCTGGAGCGCCTAGTGCTGGCCAAGGGCGTCGCCGATGCCGAGGCTTTGGGGCGGCGCAAGGACGCCTGGGACCGTGCCGCCCGGGCCACGCCGCATGGCGCCCCGATCCTGCTGGAGAACGATCCCCTGTCCTGATGCTAGACTTGGGGATCGGGCCGAGTCCCGGCCCTGTCCAGCGACATCGGGGAAGACCCATGACCATCCAGCTGCACAACCCGGCCGGAATCGCCGCGCCGTTCTCCCGCTACAGCCACGGCGCCTCGGCCCCGGCCGGCGCCCGCTGGCTGCACATCTCCGGCCAGGTCGGCGCCACGCCCGACGGCACCGTCCCCGACGATGCGGAGCGCCAGATGGAGCTGGCCTGGGACAACCTGTTCGCGGTGCTGGCCGATGCCGGCATGGCGGTGACCGACCTGGTCAAGGTCGACGGCTTCATCATCCGGCCGGACCTGGTGCCGCTGTACCGCACGGTGCGCGAGCGGCGCCTGGCCGGGCACGCCACGGCCTCGACCCTGGTGGTGGTCGCCGGCCTGGTGGTGCCGAGCCTGCTGGTCGAGGTCCAGGCGGTCGCGGCCCGCTAATCGGCCTTCGCCACCTTGAGGATGCGGTCGCGATAGTCGGCGACGGTGCTGACCTTCAGCCCCTCGATCTTGCCGCCATCGTCCCAGCGCCGCAGCCGCACCGCGCCCTCGACATGGGGGTGCCGGGCGAATTCGGCGACCTCTTCGGCGTTCATCGGCCCGCCCTGCTTGCCGAGCGAATGGACCGAGGCGACGGAGAGGACGTCGATGTAGCTGGGCTCGACGGCGCAGAGATAGCGCTTGGCGGCGACGTGCAGCCGCGCCGGCTCGCTGATCTCCGGGCCGAAGCGGGCGGCCAGCCAGTCGCCGCCGGCGCCGTCATGCTTGTGATAGCCATAGGCGTCGTCGGCCAGCTCCAGGAAATGGCCGATGTCGTGCAGCAGGGCGGCGACCACCAGCGTGTCCGGCGCGCCCTCGTGCTCGGCCAGGGCGGCGGCCTGCAGGCCATGCTCCTGCATGGTGACGCCTTCGCCATAGGTGTTGTGGCCGTGGGCGGCGAACAGGCCTTCGATCTCGGCCAGCAGCGGGTGCAGGGTGTCGCTCATCGGGATGACTCCAGGCTGAACAGGGTGCTGGTCAGGCCGTCCTTGTCGGCGTAGCAGCCCTGCAGCCAGCGGCGTCCGGCGGAGAAGCCGCGGCGGCCGTGCAGCACGCGCCGGTTGTCGACGATGAACAGGTCGCCCGGCGCCAGGCGGAAGCCGACGGTCAGGTTGGGATCGTGCAGCAGGCGGCCGAAGCGGCGATAGGCGTCGTAGAAGGCCTCGACCTCGTCGGGGTCGAGGTCGAAGGGCGCGATCGAGCGGTTGTTGTAGCGCACCGCGGCCACGTCGCCATCGGCGTCCAGCTCGATCAGCGGCGCCTTGGCGCGCAGATCGACCTTGCCGGCCTCGACATAGCGGAAGGGCACGGCCCTCCGGGTCAGCAGGGCGAAGGCGTCGGGCGCCTCGCGCCGCAGCCGGTCGGCCGCGGCGAAGCCGTCGACCACCACCGACTCGCCGCCTTCGGACGCCGCCTCCAGGCAATGCAGCAGCTGCATCTGCGGCACCGGATCGCGATAGGGGTTGTCGGTGTGGTTGCCCAGCGACAGGGCGCTGAAGGCCAGGTTCTGCGGCTTGTCCACCGCCACCACGTCGAACAGCCGGCCGTAATTGGTCTCGCGCACGAAGCCGAACAGCTCGACCACCTTGCACACCATGCCGGGCTCCGCCGGCACGCCGCGCAGCAGGGCGAAGCCGTGGTCATGGACCTGGCGCAGCCATTTGGCGCGGGCGTCGTCGTCGCCGGCCACCGCGGTGTAGTCGCCGGTCGGCAGAGCGAGGGACGAGTCCCACAGCACCGGCCGGCGCCGGCGCTCGGCGCGGGAGGTCGGATCCAGCGCATGGGCGCGTAGCCAAGCGGTCTCGAAGCGCGCCGGCGTGTCGAAGCCGGCGAGGTCGACCTCGACCGCGCCGTCGGCACCGAGCGTCACGCCGCGGAGGACGATGCCGTCCGGCAGGTCGATCGCGTCGAACAGGCGCTGCCCGTCCGGCCGGTCGCGGCGGTCGGGCCGGTTGTCGGCCAGCCAGATCGCGGGATAGGGGCTCTCGCGCCCGTCCGACCAGCGGATCGTCAGGCGGTCGGCGGTGTGGGCGAGCGCGGCGATCCGGACCGCGTCATCGATAGCGGGCGGGACGGCAAGGGCGGTGGGCATGGCGGCCTCGGCAGGGGTGGCTGGGGCCGAGGTTGCGATCCCCTCATGCATAAGTCCAATACGCGCTTTCCATGCTATCTATAGGCCATGCGAATGAACCTGATGCAGCTGCGCGCCTTCCACGCAGTCGCGACCCAGGCCAGCTTCACCCTGGCGGCGCGGACCCTGGGGCTGACCCAGCCGACCCTGTCGCAATCGGTGAAGGCGCTGGAGGAGCGCTACGGCGTGCTGCTGTTCGAGCGCAGCTCGCGCCGGGTGCAGCCGACCGAGATGGGGCGGCGGCTGTTCCAGCTGACCACCCGGCTGTTCGACACGGAGCAGGAGGCGGCGACACTGCTGGAGGGTTCGGCCCAGCTGGCCCGCGGCCTGCTGCAGCTCGGCGCCGACAGCCCGTATTACGTGATGCCGCTGATCGCCGAGTTCGACAGCCGCCACCCGCAGGTCGAGATCCGCCTGTCGATCGGCAATGCCGGC
Organism: Inquilinus sp. CA228; assembly: GCF_052078665.1. NCBI lineage: Bacteria > Pseudomonadati > Pseudomonadota > Alphaproteobacteria > Rhodospirillales > Rhodospirillaceae > Inquilinus > Inquilinus sp. CA228. Next base: position 188,077 of record NZ_JBQJIK010000001.1, read on the forward strand.
GCGGTGCTGGAGGATCTGTCGGAAGCGCGGCTGGACGTGGCGCTGCTGTCCAACCCGCCGGTCGATCCGCGCTTCCACATCGTGCCGCTGTACCGCGATCCGGTGCGGCTGATGCTGCCGGCCGGCCATCCGCTGGCCGCGGGCCATCCGCTGGCCGCGGGCCACCCGCTGGCGGCGGGCGACGCGGTGCCGGTCGCGGCGCTGGCCGGGCAGCGGCTGGTGATGCGCGAGACCGGTTCGATGACCCGGCGCACGGTCGAGCGCGGGCTGGCCGAGGCGGAGATCGCGCCCGCCGGGGTGTTCGAGGTGACCGGCCGCGAGGCGGTGCAGGAGGCGGTGGCGCTGGGCCTCGGCCTCGGCTTCATCTCCGCCGGCGAGATCCGGCCGGATCCGCGCATCGTCCTCCGGCCGCTGGCCAACTGCGCCTGGCACACCGACGAATATGTATTGTGCCAGCGCGACCGCCGTCGCTTCCCGGCGATCCGCGCCTTCATCGAGCTGGCGGTGGCGGCCACCGCCTGAGACCGACACGGGAGGGCGAGATGAGGAAGGTCATCGTCACGGAGTTCATCAGCGCCGACGGCATTGCCGAGGTCGAAAGACTGACGGGCGTGCCCTGGAATGCCGAGATGGATCAGTTCAAGAATGACGAGCTTGCCGACAGCGGCGCCATGCTCCTGGGGCGTACGACCTATCAGATCTTCGCCGGCTCCTGGCCCAGCGAAACCGGAGACTTCGCCGACAGGTTCAACGCGCTGCCGAAATACGTCGCGTCGACGACGTTGCAAGACCTCGACTGGAAGCCTGCCGAGCTGTTGAAGGGTCCGTTGCCGGAGGCGGTCAGGGCGCTGAAGCAAGGCGATGGCGGCAACATCTACGTCCACGGCAGCATCAGCGTGGCCCAGGAGCTGCTGCGGCATGGCCTCGTCGACCGCATCCGGTTCCTCAGCTATCCCGTGGCTCTCGGCCAGGGGAAGCCGTTTTTCCCGCCCGGCGAGCAGCACAGACTCGAACTGATCTCGGCCGTGGGCTTCACCAACGGCATCCTGGCCCTCGAGTATGCACCGGTCGCGGAGGCCACCGCGTTCGTACCTTCATGAGCAGGCGGTACCGGCGACTGGGCCGGGACAATGATCGGGAAAGCTTCAGTCTCCGACTCCGTGACGGCATGATTTGAGTCGACCCAACTACTGCCTGGCCGTATATGGCCAATGCTGCGAAGATGAGGAACCCGTGATGTCGAAGTTCGGGCAGGATCTGATCGAGAGCGCCAGGGAAGCGCTGGCGATTGCCGAAGGGCGCGCCGAAGCCGCCCGGACAGTCGCGCTTCCCGATGTCGATGTCTCGGCGATCCGCAAGCGGCTGGGCCTGTCCCAGTCCGCCTTTGCCGCCAAGTTCGGCTTCTCGGTCTCGGCCGTCCGCGACTGGGAGCAGCATCGCAAGGTGCCGGAGCCGGCGACCCGAGCCTTCTTGAAGGTGATCGAGAAGGAGCCGGAGGCGGTCGAACGCGCGCTGTCCGCGGCGTGAAGGCCGCCGGCCTCAGCCCTTCGGCACCAGCCGGTTGACATGGCCCATCTTGCGGCCGGGGCGCGGCGCGCCCTTGCCGTAGAGATGCAGCCTGGCGCCGGGCTCGGCCACGAACTCCGGCCAGCGCAGCACGTCGTCGCCGATCAGGTTCTGCATCACCGCGTCGGAATGGCGCTCGGTCGACCCCAGCTTCAGGCCGCAGACGGCGCGGACCAGTTGCTCGAACTGGTCGCAGGTGCAGGCGTCCTGGGTCCAGTGGCCGGAATTGTGCGGCCGCGGCGCCAGCTCGTTGACCAGCAGGCCGCCGTCGCGCGCCTCGAACAGCTCCACCGCCAGCAGGCCGACCATGTCCAGCGCCGTGATCAGCGTCCGGGCGATCTCCTCCGCCTCGGCGGCGCGCTGCGGCGCCAAGCCGGGGGCCGGGGCGATCGTCTCCGACAGGATGTGGTCGCGATGCCGGTTCTCGACCGCGGGGTAGCAGACCACCGACCCGTCGACGCCGCGGGCGGCGATCACCGACAGCTCGCGGGCGAAGTCGACGAAGCCCTCGAGAATCGCCGGCCGGCCGCCCAGATTCTCCCAGGCCGTGGCGGCATCGGCGGGGTCGCGGATCACCGCCTGGCCCTTGCCGTCATAGCCCTCGCGCCGGGTCTTCAGCACCGACGGCGTGCCGATCGCCGCGACCGCTGCCGCCAGTTCCTCCGCCGATCCGACGGCGCGCCACGGCGCGGTGCCGATGCCGTGCCGGTTGCAGAAATCCTTCTCCGCCACCCGGTCCTGGCACACCGCCAGCCCGTCCGGCCCCGGCCGCACCGGCACGCGGGCGGCGAGGTGCAGCACGGTCTCGTAGGGGATGTTCTCGAACTCGTAGGTGACGACATCGACCTGGGCGGCGAAGGCGTCCAGCGCCGCATGGTCGGTGTAGGAGGACAGGGTCGACCGGTCGGTCACCTGGGCGCAGGGGCTGTCCGGGTCCGGGCACAGCACATGGGTGCGGTAGCCGAGGCGGGCGGCGGCCAGGGCGGTCATGCGGCCGAGCTGGCCGCCGCCGAGCATGCCGATGACGCTGCCCGGCGGGAGGGGAGACACGGTGCTGGTCATTCGTCCTTCGGGTGCTCGGCCACGGCCTCGGTCTGGCGCTGGCGCCAGGCGTCCAGCGCATCGGCGACGGCGGGGTCGCTCAGCGCCAGGATCGCGGCGGCCAGCAGCGCCGCGTTGATCGCGCCGGCCCGGCCGATCGCCAGCGTGCCGACTGGGATGCCGCCCGGCATCTGCACGATCGACAGCAGGCTGTCCATGCCCTTCAGCGCCTTGCTCTCGACCGGCACGCCCAGCACCGGCAGCGGCGTCATCGCCGCCGTCATGCCGGGGAGGTGGGCGGCGCCGCCGGCGCCGGCGATGATCACCTTGACACCGCGGCCGCGCGCCTCGCGGGCGAAATCGGCCATCCGGTCCGGCGTGCGGTGCGCCGACATGATCCGCGCCTCATGGCCGATGCCCAGCAGCGACAGCGTGTCGGCGGCATGGCGCATGGTCTCCCAGTCGGACTGGCTGCCCATGATGATTGCCACGGGCATTGCCACGGGCGGCGCGGCGGGTTCGGCCATCGGTCGGGAAATCCTCGGGTTTAGGCGATGATGTCGGGCAGCAGCCTGCTCTCGATCATCGTGATCTGATCCTTGAGCAGCAGCTTCCGCTTCTTCAGGCGCTGGATCTGAAGCTGGTTGACGGGACCATCCGCGGTCAGCCGGTCGATGATCTCGTCGAGGTCGCGGTGCTCGACCCGCAATGCGGCCAGCTTCTCCTGCATCGACTCGATGTCGATCATTCCCTCAAACGGCCTTTCCTGCGGGTCCCGGGGTCGGCGGCGCCCGATCATACCAAAGGGGGCGGCCCGACCGGAACGCGTTTGACGCGGGGGTGACGCCCCGGCGGCGCATCCGGCTCTTACAGCACCGGCCGCTTCCCGGTACAAGGGGGAAGTGCAACCGGGAACGGGAACGAAGCACGGCATGGCAGGCGAGAAGCGCATCGGGATTCTGACCAGCGGCGGCGACTGCGCCGGGCTCAACGCGGTGATCCGCGCGGCGGTGTGCAGGGCCGACGGCCTTGGCTGGACCGTGATCGGCATCAAGGAGGGCACCTCGGGCCTGCTGTCCCGGCCGCTGCGCTACGAGGTGCTGACGCCGGACAAGATGACGACTGCGGTGATGCGCCAGGGCGGCACCATCCTCGGCACCACCAACAAGGGCGACCCCTTCGCCTTCCCGATGGCCGACGGCACGCTGAAGGACCGCTCGGTCGAGATCATCGGCGGCTATCACGAACTCGGCCTCGACGCGCTGATCGGCGTCGGCGGCGACGGCAGCCATCAGATCCTGCGGCGCCTGGCGCAGCAGGGCGGCTTCAACTATGTCGGCATCCCGAAGACGATCGACAACGATGTCGGGCTGACCGAGGTCTCGGTCGGCTTCGACACCGCCGTCGCGGTGGCGACCGAGGCGCTGGACCGGCTGCAGCCGACCGCGGCCAGCCACGCCCGGGTGATGGTGCTGGAGGTGATGGGCCGCGACGCCGGCCATATCGCACTGGCGGCGGGCATCGCCGGCGGCGCCGACGTGATCCTGATCCCGGAGATCCCGTTCTCGATCGACTCCGTGGCGCACAAGATCCGCGAGGTGCGCAAGACCGGCCGCAACTTCGCGCTGGTGGTGGTGTCCGAGGCGGTGAAGACGGCCGACGGCACCAAGGTGCACAAGGACTATCACGGCGGCGAGAAGCGCTTCGGCGGCATCGGCGACTACGTCGCCTTCAAGATCGCCGACAGCACGGGGGCGGAGACGCGGGTGACGGTGCTGGGCCATGTCCAGCGCGGCTCGATGCCCAGCTGGCGCGACCGGCTGATCGCCTCGGCCTTCGGCGCCCATGCCGTCGACCTGATCGCCGAGGGCAAGTTCGACCGCCTGGTCGCCTGGTCCGACCGGCGGGTGATCGACGTGCCGCTGCAGGACGCGATCGCCGAATACCAGGACATCAAGCACGGCGATCCGCTGCTCAAGACCGCCCGGGCGCTGGGGATCTGCCTGGGGGATTGAGGCGAGGCTGTTCGGCTGTCGGCCCGTTAGGCAGAAAGACTATGCGGACGATATACATCGACTGTCAGGGCGCACGGACGGCCGACGAAGTCTGGCAACGATATGTCGATGCCGCTTGCCCAGATGGAGCAGCCTTCTTCGGGCGCAATTTCGATGCATTCTGGGATGCCTCGAGGGGGCCGGCCCCGGCTGGCCCGGCGAAGCCAAACTGGTTTTCAAAAATGCGGCCAACCTGAATAGAATTCGGTTGGCGAACGGGCTCTCCTTCTTGGATTGTCTTCGACAGATTGCCGACGAAGCGACATATACGAAGGTGGAACTGGCCTAGCCGGAACGACCGCAATCCGCCCAAAGGCGACGCTTTCGACGTCAACGACGAGCGCGTTGCGACCCTAGTCCAGCACCCTCACCACATCGCCGATCCGGATCTCTCCCGGCGCCTCGACCGTGCACAGCACGCCGAGATGGGTGGCGTTGCGCTTGGCCACCGCCATCAGCACCGCCGGGTCGAGCGGCAGGCCGCCCTGGGCCAGGGTGGTGAAGGCGCAGCGCACGCAGGGATCGACGATGCGGATCCGCACGTCGCCGATCGCCACCAGCCGCCCGATCCAGCCGGCCTCGGCGAAGCCCTCGGCATCGGGCAGGTCGAGCACCAGGTTCGGCCGGAACCGGCGCACATCGATGGCGCTGTCCGGCAGGATCGCCTGCAGCGCCGCCAGCGAGGCGGTGGTCAGGATGTGGATCGGATGGCGCTCGTAGCGCGGCTTCAGCGGCCCCGCCGTCGCGGTCTCGGCCGCGTCGGCGGCATGCGGGCGCAGCGTTACTGGGAAGCCGAAATGGGCGGCCAGGGCGTCGCCCGCGGCCTCGGCCGACAGGCTGCTGCCGTCCGGGAAGTCGAGCCGCAGCCCGTCTCCGGCGCTGCGGGCCCGGATCTGCGGCGCCGGGCGCCAGCGGCGCTTGCTCTCCGGGAAGGCGGTCTCGCCGCTGTCCCGGTCGGCCAGGCCCCATTCCCGGTCGCCGGCCAGGCCGGTGGCACCGACGGCGCAGGCCTCCAGCCGCTCGCCGCCGAGCGAGCTGACCGGATAGCGCCACAGCGCCGCGACCCGTCCGTCCATCGCAAAATCCCCTGCCATCCGCCGGCATTATCGCGAATGCGGGGATGTCCGCAATCGGGCGGCGCGGCTACCGGTCTTGCCGGTGCACGTCGTGGGTGACCACGCCATCCTCCGGCGACGGCCGGTCCAGCCGGCGCGGATCGGCCAAAGTGCGGCGGATGTCGTCGAGCCCGCTCTGCCAGTGCTCGCGCATCGCGTCCAGCCCGAACTCGTAGTCCTTGGAATGGCCCTCATAGGCCTTCGTCTGGTAGATCAGGTGGACGATGTTGTAGGCGCGGTGGCAGGCCAGCTCGGCGATCGCCTGCATCTCCGGCTCCTGCTTCGCCTCCTCCGGCAGCTTTTCCATCACCCGCTGCAGCGCCTGGCGCATCTTCTGCATCTGCAGCATGTAGGCGGTGACGAGGCGGGTCCGGCTGGAATACTGGATGTCCTTCTGCCGGCTCGCCACCTCCAAGAGGTCATCGGGCAGCCGGCCCTTGGCCGACCACAGATCGACCTGGAAGGTCAGGGTGTCTCGCCGCGGCTCGGTCGACAGCACGTAGGCCAGCGGCGTGTTCGAGACCACGCCGCCGTCCCAGTAGTGCTCGCCGCCGATCTCGACCGCCGGGAAGCCCGGCGGCAGGGCGCCGGAGGCCATGAAATGCTCCGGTCCCAGCCGCTGCTTGGTCGTGTCGAAATAGGCGAAGTTGCCGCTGCGGACATTGACCGCGCCGACGCTGACCCGGATGTCGCCGGAGTTCAGCCGGTCGAAATCGACCAGCCGCAGCAGCGTGTCGCGCAGCGGGCCGGTGTCGTAGAAGCTGGTGGCGGCGTCGCCGGCGAAGGGCGACAGGTAGGGCGGCGGGAAGCGCGGCTTGAAGAAGCCGGGCTGGCCCTGGAACAGCGCCCGCATCGCCGCGGCGGCGTTGTGCACCGAGCGCAGGTCGAAGGCGAAGGGCAGCCCCTCCGCCAGCCCCGCGGCCGCCGGCCACTCGACCGGGGCGGCGCAGATCGTCTCCCAGAACTCGCGCAGGCGGTCCACCCGCTGCGCTTCCGGCGAGCCGGCGATGACCGCGGTGTTGAGCGCGCCGATCGAGATGCCGGCCAGCCAGGTCGGGTGGATGCCGGCCTCGTGCAGCCCCTGATAGACCCCGGCCTGATAGGCGCCGAGGGCGCCGCCGCCCTGCAGCACCAGGGCGACGACGTCGTAGGGCGGCACCTCGATGGGCCCGGGGGCGCTGCGCGCCTGCTTCCGTTTCACGCCACGCATTAAGCCTTCTCCTCGGGGCCGGATGCCCGGCCCCGCATTATAGGTTGGGGTGCGGCTGGCCGCACCCCGGCGCCGCGTCAGGCGAGGTAATCGTAAACCACGGTGCCGAGGCCGAGCGTCAGGTCGGCGACCAGATGCTTGGCCGACAGCACCTCCAGCACCGGCAGCTCGGCGATCGGCGCCAGGGCGTGCGGGTACAGGTCCAGCGCCGCCGGGCCGGTCCAGGCGCCCTTCACGGTCACGTCCTCGAGATAGTACTTCACCAGCTCGCAGATCCGCGGGCTGCCGTCGACATGCGGGATGATCTTCAGCAGGAAGTTCGGTGCCCCAAGCCCCTTGGCCTCGGCCGCCATGTCGAGCGTGCGGTGCTTGTAGCCCATGGTGCCGGTGGCGATGCGGATCGAGCCGTAGTTCAGCGTGCCGACCAGCGTGTCGGTCTCGACCGCGAGCGTCGGCTGGGCCAGCTTCTTCGGGAAGCCCCACAACTCGCGCCCGCCGGCGATCGGCGGGTGGTCGTTCAGGAACATCTGGTGGGTGTAGCCGCCGACCTGACCCTGATAGCGCACCGGGATCACTTGGCCGGTCTCGGTGTAGTCGCCGAAGCCGGTCGAATCCGGCATGCGGATGAACTCGTAATTCACCACCGGCTCGATGATCTCCAGCGGCTCCGGCACCACCCGGCGCAGCGCCTCCGGGTCGGTGCGGTAGCGGATGATGAAATACTGGCGGTCGACGAAGCGGTACGGCCCCGGCGGGAAGGCCGGACTGGTCAGCGGCATGGCGAAGGCGGTCTTCCGCACGGTCTCGGCATCCATTGCGCTGCATCCTCGCTGTTGTGCGTTGCACAAGACTAGCCGAGCGAAGCGGTGGGAGGAGTCGGAAACCGTCGCGTTAAGGAAATTTCACGTCCGCGGCATGGCCGATCGGGCGAGGCGACCGATTGTCCCGCTTCCGTAACAGGAATAGATGCCACGTTGACTTGCAGCCGCCATCGGGGCGTAACATATGGGAAAGAGGAGGGGCTGAACCACTGTCCAGCTTTCAACAGAGGAGCGAGAGATGGCCGTTGCAGAGCATATTGAAGCGCTTCGGACCAAGCACGCCGCCCTGGATCGCACATTGGAAGAAGCGGTCCACCGCCCCCTACCCGACGAGATCGAGATCGTGCGGCTGAAAAAGGAAAAGCTGAGACTGAAGGATGAGATGGCGCGATTGGATCACGCCTGACGGAGAGATTCACGGATCTCCGAATCCTAAGGGCGGTGCCGGGGGGCGCCGCCCTTGTCGTTTGTAGAGGCCGAGTCGCGCCTCAGGGCCTTCAGTCCTCCTGGGTTTCCTCGGCATCTTCGTCGAAGCTGACGGTCGGGGCCGGGATCGCGCCCGGCGGCAGGTGGGCTCGGGCCTTGGTCAGGGCCGCATCCAGCTCAAGATAGGAACAAAGACCCACCATCACCGGGCTGCGCGGCTTCAGGTTCGGCGAATTCCAGTGGCTCTTGTCGCGGATCGCCTGGATGGTCGGCTTGGTGGTGCCGATCAGCTTGCAGATCTGGGGGTCCGACAGCTCCGGATGCTCCTTCAGCAGATAGGCGATGGCGTCCGGCTTGTCGCCGCGCTTGGTCACCGGCGTGTAGCGCGGGCCCTTGGAGCGGGCGACCGGCTGCGGCATGTCCGACACCGCCATCCGCAGCCGCGCGTTCGGGTCGACCTGGCAGCGGTCGATCTCCGCCTGGGTCAGCTGGCCGTTGACGATCGGGTCCAGCCCGACCATGCCGATCGCGACCTCGCCGTCGGCGATCGCCCGGATCTCCAGCTCATGCAGGCCGCAGTAGGCGGCGATCTGGTCGAAGCTCAGCGACGTGTTCTCGACGAGCCAGACGGCGGTCGCCTTCGGCATCAGGGGTTGTTTGTTCATTTTTCGCGTACTCCTCTGCGCAAAGCGATCCCGCCGCGACCGGCCGGGGCGGCCGACCTGTCCTCTCGCACTCGTGTCTAAGGGAGGGGAGCGGGGTCGGCGCGGCGCCGCCCACGGTGCTCGACCTAGGGATGTCGCGCGCCCGAGTCAAGCGAGGAGTACGATTTTCCCGACATGCGCGCTCGATTCCATCAGCGCATGTGCCTCCGCCGCCTGCGCCAGCGGGAAGGTGGCGTGGATCACCGGCCTGACCCGACCGGCCTCGATCAGCGGCCAGACCTCGGCCTGCAGCGCCGCGGCGATGGCGCCCTTCTCGGCGATGCTGCGCGGCCGCAGGGTCGACCCGGTCAGGGTCAGCCGCTTGGCCATCACCTTCTGCAGATCGATCTCGACCTTCGAGCCCTTGAGGAAGGCGATGCTCACCTGCCGGCCGTCCATCGCCAGCGCGTCGATGTTGCGGGCGACATAGTCGCCGCCGACCATGTCGAGGATCAGGTCGACGCCGCGGCCGCCGGTCTTCTCCTTGACCACGGCCAGGAAGTCCTGCTCGCGGTAGTCGATCGCGACATCGGCGCCCAGGTCGCGGCAGGCGCGGCACTTCTCGGCGCTGCCGGCGGTGGCGAAGACGATGGCGCCCCAGGCCTTGGCCAGCTGGATCGCGGTGGTGCCGATGCCGCTCGACCCGCCATGCACCAGGAAGCGCTCGCCGGTCTGCAAGCGGCCGCGCTCGAACACATTGGTCCAGACGGTGAACAGGGTCTCGGGCAGGCCCGCCGCCTCGGCCGCGGACAGGCCCTTCGGGATCGGCAGGCATTGCGGCGCCGGGGCGACGCAGAACTCGGCATAGCCGCCGCCGGAGACCAGGGCGCAGACCGGGTCGCCGACGCTCCAGCCCGTCACCTCCGGGCCGAGGGCGGCGACGGTGCCGGCGACCTCCAGCCCCGGCAGCGGGCTGGCGCCCGGCGGCGGGTTGTACATCCCCTTGCGCTGCAGCACGTCGGGCCGGTTCACCCCGGCCGCCGCCACCTTGATCAGGATCTCGCCGGCCCCGGGGGCCGGCACCGGCAGGGTCGCCGGCTGCAGCACCTCGGGCCCGCCGGGGGCCTGGATCACGATCGCGGTCATGGTCTCGGGAATGCTGGTCATCGGCTCACGCTTCCGTCTCGGGAATGGGCGGATGATGACCGAATTGTCACTCGGCCGTCATCCGGGCGTCGGATGGAGCGGCCTAAGGTCGCCCGTCGACAGTGTAGGCGCTCCGGCACGTTTGCGCTCCGGGCTTGCCGATCCTCGCGCCGACCGCGAGGATTGTCCATCCGCTGCCGAAGGAGATGGCCGATGGATCCGGAAGACCTCGAACCGCGCCAGCGCAAGGTGCCGCCGAAGCCGCTGGACGGGCTTTCGGTCGCCGAGCTCGAGGCGTATGTCGCCGAGCTGGAGGCCGAGATCGCCCGCGCCCGCGGCGTGATCGCCGGCAAGCAGAGCCACAAATCGGTCGCGGATGCGCTGTTCAAGCGCTGAGGCGCCCTCGAAGACCCCCATCCCGTCATCGTAAGGAACGGACCCATGTTGAAGGGCAAGGTTGCGATCGTCACCGGATCGACCAGCGGCATCGGCCTCGGCATCGCCAAGGTGCTGACCGGCCAGGGCGCCGACATCGTGCTGAACGGATTCGGCGACGCCGGCGAGATCGAGGCGATCCGCAGCGGCATCGAGCGCGAGCACGGGGGGTGCGCGGTCTATGACGGCGCCGACATGTCGAAGGGCGACGCGGTGCGCGGCCTGGTCGCCGCCACGGTCGAAAAGCTAGGCCGGGTCGACATCCTGGTGAACAACGCCGGCATCCAGTTCACCGCGCCAGTGGAGGAGTTCCCGGCCGAGAAGTGGGACGCCATCCTGGCGATCAACCTGTCGGCCGCGTTCCACGGCATCGCCGCGGCGGTGCCGGTCATGAAGAGCCAAGGCTGGGGCCGCATCGTCAACATCGCCTCGGCCCATGGCCTGGTCGCCTCGGCCCACAAGGCGGCCTATGTCGCGGCCAAGCACGGGCTGATCGGGCTGACCAAAGTGGTGGGGCTGGAGACGGCCGGCACCGGCGTCACCTGCAACGCCGTCTGCCCCGGCTGGGTCCGCACCCCGCTGGTGGAGAAGCAGATCAGCGCGATCGCGGCGGAGAAGGGCATCAGCCAGGAGGCCGCGGCGAAGGAGCTTCTGGGCGAGAAGCAGCCGTCGATGACCTTCGTGACGCCGGAGCAGCTGGGCGGCACCGTCGCCTTCCTGTGCTCGGACGCGGCCGAGCAGATCACCGGCACCAGCGTGTCGGTCGACGGCGGCTGGACCGCGCAGTAGCCGGCGGTTTCCCGGGACGGGGGATCGCCCATACCCCTTGAACCCGGAATTCATCCTCCCCAGATCGAGGACGTGGCGGCGCCCAGTCGGGGCCGCCACGTCGCAACCCCGCGGCGCGACCATCGGTGCGCCGCCCAGGTATCGCTCACTGGAGGATATCCATGCGTACGCTCGACCTTTCCCCGCTGTTCCGCTCGACCATCGGCATCGACCGCATGTCGCGGCTGCTCGATTCCGCGCTGCAGTCCGACACCGCGGCGCCGTCCTACCCGCCCTACAACATCGAGAAGACCGGCGAGGACGCCTACCGCATCACCATGGCGGTGGCGGGCTTCGGCGAGGACGACCTCGAGGTCGTGACCTCCGAGAACACCCTGACCATCCGCGCCAAGACGACCTCCGACGAGGAGGAGAAGAGCCGGGTCTTCCTGCATCGCGGCATTGCCGGCCGGGCCTTCGAGCGGCGTTTCCAGCTCGCCGACTACATCAAGGTCGGCGGCGCGACGCTGGTGAACGGCCTGCTCAACATCGAGCTGGTCCGCGAGGTGCCGGAGGCGCAGAAGCCCCGCACCGTGAAGATCGCCGTCGGCCAGGGCGAGGCGCCGAAGCAGATCGCCGCCTGACGGGTCCGGCCTGATGGCTTCGGAACGGGGCGCTACCGCAACGGTAGCGCCCCTTCTCCCGAGTGGAGAGACAAAAAAAGAGGACCGCTTTCTGCGGCCCTCGTTTTTTGAAGCCTCGCCTGCTCAACTCGAGCATTGCGCGACGATAAGAGCCAATTTGCCGCGGCGTCAAGAACTCGTTTGGGTCAGAAAAACCCTTTGTTTTGAAGGGTTTTCAGTTGTTCGCCGGGTTCTTGCGGCCGGGGCTGACTCACAAGAGCGATAAATGATCTTAAAAATGTAATATTTATGGGGGGTTGCCGCCTGGGGCTTAGACCGGGTGGCAGCGGGAACGTTACCCGCGGTCATAGCCCGATCGCCGAAGCGTCACGCGGATTTCATCGAGAATCGTCGGATCGTCGATCGTCGCCGGCACGGCGAAGGGGAGCGAATCGGCGATTCGGGCCATGGTGCCGCGCAGGATCTTGCCCGACCGGGTCTTCGGCAGGCGGTCGACGATCATCGCCGTCTTGAACGCGGCGACCGGGCCGATGCCGTCGCGCACCCGCTGCACCGCCTCGGCCAGGATCGTCTCGTGCGGCCGCGCCACTCCCGCCTTCAGCACCAGGAAGCCCAGCGGCACCTGGCCCTTGAGGTCGTCCGCCACGCCGATCACCGCGCATTCGGCGACGTCGGGATGGCCGGCCAGCACCTCCTCGATCTGCCCGGTCGACAGGCGGTGGCCGGCGACATTGATGACATCGTCCACCCGGCTCATGACGAAGACATAGCCGTCCGCGTCGACCAGCCCGGCATCGCCGGTCTTGTAGAAGCCCGGGTACTCCTCGAGATAGGCACTGTGGAAGCGCGCATCGGCCCGCCACAGCGTCGGCGCGGCGCCGGGCGGCATCGGCAGCCGGCAGGCCAGCGCCCCGATCTCGCCGCGCGGCATCTCGCGCCCATCCGCCCCCAGCGCGCGCACGTCCCAGCCCGGCATGGGCTTGGTCGGCGAGCCCGGCTTGACCGGCATCGGCTCCAGCCCCAGCGGGTTGGCGCAGATCGGCCAGCCGGTCTCGGTCTGCCACCAATGGTCGATCACCGGCACGTTCAACAGCTGCTCGGCCCAGCACAGCGTGGCGGGGTCGCAGCGCTCCCCGGCCAGGAACAGGGCACGGAAGGTCGACAGGTCGCGGCCGGCCAGCAGGCGGCCCTCCGGATCCTCGCGCTTGATGGCGCGGAAGGCGGTCGGCGCGGTGAACAGCACCGACACGCCATGCTGCTCGACCACCCGCCAATAGGCCCCGGCGTCGGGCGTGCCGACCGGCTTGCCCTCGTACATCACGCTGGTGCAGCCGGCCAGCAGCGGCCCGTAGACGATGTAGGAATGGCCGACCACCCAGCCGACATCCGACGCGGTCCACATCACCTCGCCGGGCTTGAGGCCGTAGATCGCGGGCATGCTCCAGGCCAGGGCCACGGCATGGCCGCCCTGGTCGCGGACGATGCCCTTGGGCTGGCCGGTGGTGCCCGAGGTGTAGAGGATATAGAGCGGATCGGTCGCCGCCACCGGCACGCAGGCCGCCGGCTCGGCCGCGGCCTCCAGCTCGGCCCAGTCGTGGTCGCGGCCCGGCGTCATCGCCGCCTCGCATTGCGGCCGCTGCAGCACCACCGTCGCGGGCACCTTGTGCCTGGCCAGGCCGAGGGCGGCGTCGAGCAGGGGCTTGTAGGCGATGATGCGGCTGACCTCGATGCCGCAGGAGGCGGAGACGACCAGTTTCGGCTCGCAATCGTCGATCCGCGCCGCCAGCTCCGGCGCCGCGAAGCCGCCGAACACCACGGAATGCACCGCGCCCAGCCGGGCGCAGGCCAGCATGGCGATCGCCGCCTCCGGCACCATCGGCATGTAGATCACCACCCGGTCGCCGGCGCCGACGCCGAGGCCGCGCATCGCCCCGGCGAAGCGGGCGACCCGGTCGGTCAGCTCGGCATAGGTGAAGCGCCGCACCGTCCCTGTGACCGGGCTGTCATGGATCAGCGCCAGCCGGTCGCCATGGCCGGCGGCGACGTGGCGGTCGAGCGCGTTGTGGCAGGTGTTCAGCCGGCCGCCGGCGAACCAGCGGAAGAAGGGGGCGTTGCCGTCGTCCAGCACCCGGTCCCAGCGCCGGTCCCAGTCGATCGCGGCGGCGGCCTCGCCCCAGAATCCCTCCGGGTCGTCGAGCGCGCGGCGACAGGCCTCGGCATAGGCTCCCATGGCGTCCTCCCGGAACTCTTTGGCCCGAGCCTAGCGCCGTAGGGCCTTCGCGGCGAGGGGCTGCGCCTTCGGTGTCGCGTTCCGGCCACCGCCGGACGCGGCCGGCGGAGCCCGATCCCGGCATTCCGCCCGAGGCTGGGCAATGCCACAATGTCTCCGCACCAGGGGGCCAGCCGATGCCGCACGCTTACGACACCGATCTCGATCGCAACCCGGCCAATCACGTGCCGCTGACGCCGATCTCCTTCCTCGGCCGCGCCGCCCTGGCCCATCCGGACCGGATCGCCGTGGTCTATGGCGAGGTGAAGCGGAGCTGGCGCGAGACGGCGGAACGCTGCCGCCGCCTGGCCTCGGCCCTGTCGCGCCGCGGCATCGGCAAGAACGACACCGTGGCGGTGATGGCGCCGAACATCCCGGAGGCGTTCGAGGCGACCTATGGCGTGCCGATGGCCGGCGCGGTGCTGTGCGCCCTCAACACCCGGCTGGACGCCGGGGCGATCGCCTTCCAGCTGCACCACTCCGAGACCCGGATCCTGCTGGCCGACCGCGAATACGCCGCGGTGGTGCGGAGCGCGCTGGCGCAGCTCGAGGCGCCGCCGTTGGTGGTCGACATCGTCGACCCGGCGGTGGCGGGCGAGCCGGTCGGCGGCCTGACCTATGAGGAGTTTCTGGCCGAGGGCGACCCGGCCTATCCAGGCGTGATGCCCGGCGACGAATGGGACGCCGTCGCGCTCAACTACACTTCGGGCACCACCGGCGACCCGAAGGGCGTGGTGACGCATCACCGCGGCGCCTATCTCAACGCCATCGGCAACGTCGTCACCTGGGCCCTGCCACACCATCCGGTCTATCTCTGGACCCTGCCGATGTTCCACTGCAACGGCTGGTGCTTCCCCTGGACCATCACGGCGCTGGCCGGCACCCATGTCTGCCTGCGCCGGGTGGCGGCCCGCGACATCTACGCCGCGATCGCCGACCACGGCGTCACCCATCTCTGCGGCGCGCCGATCGTCATGAGCATGCTGCTGAACGCCCCGGCCGGGGAGCGGCGCGACGTCCCGCAGGCGGTGCAGATGATGACCGCAGCCTCGCCGCCGCCCGCCACGGTGCTGGAGGGCATGGCCCGGCTCGGCCTCAAGGTCACCCATGTCTACGGCCTGACCGAGGTCTACGGCCCGGCCGTGGTCTGCGACTGGAAGCCGGAATGGGACGCGCTGCCGGCGGGCGAGCAGGCGCGGCTGAAGTCGCGCCAGGGCCTGCCCTATGTGGTGCAGGAGGGGTTGATGGTGGCCGATCCCGACAGCCTGGCCCCGGTGCCGGCCGACGGCGAGACCCTGGGCGAGGTGTTCATGCGCGGCAACATCACCATGAAGGGATACCTCAAGAATCCCTCGGCCACCGCCAAGGCCTTCGCCGGCGGCTGGTTCCACACCGGCGATCTCGGCGTCATGCACCCCGACGGCTATATCGAGCTGAAGGACCGGTCGAAGGACATCATCATCTCCGGCGGCGAGAACATCTCGACCATCGAGGTCGAGGGCGTGCTGTACCGCCACCCGGCGGTGCTGGAGGCGGCGGTGGTGGCGCGGCCGGACGAGAAATGGGGCGAGACCCCCTGCGCCTTCGTCACGCTGCGGCCGGGCGCCGAGGCGACGCCGGAGGAGATCATCGCCTTCAGCCGCCAGCACCTGGCGGGTTTCAAATGCCCGAAGACGGTGGTGTTCGGCGACCTGCCCAAGACCTCGACCGGCAAGATCCAGAAATTCGTGCTGCGGGACCGCGCGCGGGCGCTGTAGGGGCGGCGCCATATTGGATGCCGGTCAGTTTTCTTCTGTCATTGCCGGGCTTGACCCGGGCATCCAGAGGATCTCGACATCTTCTGGATGCCCGGGTCA